>NZ_JBPQTQ010000024.1:0-53439 GCF_051386415.1 Streptomyces sp. URMC 129 | reverse complement strand
CGTCCCCCCCGCCCACACCGCCGACGGACCCCGGGCCGCGACACTGGCTGGTGGCCCGTATGCCGGAGGCGGCCGGCGGAAGGCCGCCCCGCGCGACGCTGCTGTCGCTGGCGGCCGTGCTGAGCGCCGCGGCCGGCCCCGCGGTGACGGTCCGCACGACCGACGCCGGGACGGACGCCGATGCCTGGACCGACCTCCTCACCGGCGCGCCGGGGCCGACCGGGATCGTGCTGCTCACCGAGGACGGGGCCGGGACCGACGCCGACGACGTCACCGAGCGGGCTGTCCGCCACCTGGCGACGCTGCGCGCCGTCGCCACCGCTTGTGCGCGGGCCCGGGACACCGTCCCCGCCCCCGCGGTATGGCTGGTGGTGGAGGACGGCCCGGCCGGCCACTGCCCGCCGGAAGGCCCCGGTGCCGCCGTCTGGGGCGCCGCCCGGACCTGGGCCAACGAGCGGCCCGACGTCACCGTGCGCAGGATCGCCCTCACCGCGGACCGTGACCAGGACCCGCCGCTGGTCCGCCTGGCCGAGGAACTGCTGTCGGGCTCCGGCGAGGACGAGGTCCTGCTCACCGCGGAGGGCCGATTCGTCCCGCGGGCCGTGCCCGCCGAACCGCCGGCCCGCGCCGCCACCACCCCGTACACCCTGACGATGAGCGCCCCCGGCCGCCGCTACCGGCTGCGCTGGCGTCCCGCCGCCCTGCCCGAGCCGGGCGACGGCGAGGTCGTCGTCGCGGTGCACGCCGCCTCCCTGAACTACCGTGACGTGCTGGCCGCGGAAGGCACGATCCCGGAACCGGAGGGCGCCCCCCGGGACCGCGCGCCGCTGGGCCTGGACTGCGCGGGCGTCGTCACCGCTGTCGGACCGGGCGTTCCGGACCTGGCTCCCGGGCAGCGGGTGATGGGCTGGGCGGTCGGCTGCTTCGCCTCCCATGTGCGGGCCGCCGCCGTCCGGTTCGCGCCGATTCCCGAAGGGATGTCGTTCACCGAGGCGGCCACCCTCCCCACCGCCTGCCTGACCGTGTGGCGCGCCCTGCACGACCTCGCCCGCCTGGCGCCGGACGAGACGCTGCTGGTGCACGGCGGCGCGGGCGGCGTGGGCCTGACCGCCCTGCGACACGCGCGCAACGTCGGCGCCCGCGTCATCGCCACCGCGGGTACCCCCGCCAAGCGGGCCTACCTGCACCTGCTCGGCGTCGACCACGTGCTGCACTCCCGCAGCCCGCACTTCGCCGACCGGGTCGGCGACCTCACCGGCGGACGCGGTGTCGACGTGGTGCTCAACTCCCTGGCGGGCGAGTCGATGCGCCGCAGCCTGGACCTTCTGCGCCCGGGCGGCCGGTTCGTCGAGCTGGGCAAGCGTGACTTCCTCGCGGATACCCCCCTCGCCCTGGCCCCCTTCGCGCGGAACCTGGCCTACTGCGGCCTGGACCTGGTCACCCTCATGAACGACCCCGCGCGCGCCTCGGCCCTGATGACCGCCGTCTCCGACGCCGTGCACGGCGGCTTCTACCGCCCCCTGCCCCACCGGGTCTGCGACGCCGCCGAGATCGACGACGCCTTCGCCGCCGTGCGGCGCTCCCAGCACATCGGGAAGGTCGTGGTCAGCCTCGACCGGCCCCCCGCCGTCCACCCCGTCCCGGCTCGGCCGCGGCTGGACCCGCGCGCGGCGTACGTCGTCACCGGCGGCCTCAGCGGCCTCGGCGCCGCGACCGCCCGTCACCTGGCCGACCGCGGCGCCCGGCACCTGACCCTCGTGGGCCGGCGCGGGCCCGACAGCCCCGAGGCCCCGGCACTGCTGGCCGATCTGGAACGGCGCGGCGCGCGCGTCACCGTGCGCGCCGCCGACGCCGCCGACGAGACCGCCGTGCGGCAGCTCATCGCCGACCTCGACGCCCGGGAGCAGCGGCTGGGCGGCGTCGTGCACGCGGCGACGGTCATGGACGACGCCCCGCTGACCGAGCTGACGGACGAACGGGTGCGCGCCGTCCTCCGGCCCAAGCTGGCCGCCGGCCACCCTCTGGGACCGCCTCACCCGCGACCGGCGGCTCGACCTCTTCGTCCTCTACAGCTCTGTCTCCGCCCTGATCGGCAATGTCCGGCAAGGCCCCTACACAGCCGCCAACCTCGCCCTGGAGGCGCTGGCGCGCGCCCGCCGCCGCGCCGGACTGCCGGCCCTGGCGGTGGGATGGGGCGCGATCACCGACACCGGCTACGTGCGGCGCACCGGCCGCGTCGAGGAACTCACCGGCGCCCTCGGCATGGCCGGCCTGACCGCCGCCACCGCCCTGACCGCCCTGGACGAACTGCTGACCGTCCCCGGCCCGGCGGCCGTCACCGTGGGCGACGCCGACTGGGGCTCCACGCACCGCTTCCTGCGCGGCCTGGCCGCACCCCGCACCGCGCACCTGCTACCGGCCGGCCGCGAGGCGGACAGGGGAGGCGACGAGCCACTGGTGCGAGACCTCGCCGGTGTGCCGCCCGAGGAGGCCGCCCGTCTCGTGGAGGACGCCCTGACCGAGGCCCTGGCCCGGGTCATGCGCACCACTCCCGACCGCGTCGACCGCCGACGGCGCCTCGACGAGCTGGGCGTCGACTCCCTGATGACCGCGGAGCTGGCCGTCCAGATCAGCCGGCGCACCCGGCGCGAGGTGCCCGCGATGGAGCTGGCCGGCGCCGAGAGCGTCCAGGCCCTCGCCCGGCGGGTGCTGGCCCGCCTCGTCCGCCCGGCCAACGCCGGATGACCCCAGGGAGTCACCATGTCGACAGCCATCACGGGCGCCACCGGCTTTCTCGGCCTGCACCTGGTGCGGGAACTGCTCCGGCACGAGGACCACTTGCTGCTGCTGGCCCGCCCCCACCAGGTGCCCGCCCCCGAGCGCGTCGCCCGGTTCCTGCGCGCGACCTGCATGCCCGAGGCGCAGGTCCGCGCCGCGCGCCGCCGGCTGAGCGCCGTGGACAGCGACGTGCGGCGGCCCCGGCTGGGCCTGAGCGCCGGGGAGTTCCGGCGGCTGGCGGACCGCGTCGACACGCTGTGGCACTGCGCGGGCAACGTGTCGTTCTCCGCGCAGGACAGCGACGTGCCGCGCACCAACACGGACGGCACCCGCCACGTCCTGGATCTGCTGACGGCCGGGGAACGGGCACCGGTGCTGTACCACGTGAGCACCATCGCCGTGGCGGGGAACCGGCTCCACGACACCCTCTACGAGGAGGCTCCCGAACGGCCCGGCGGCTTTCTGGCCCCGTACGAGGAATCGAAGTTCGCGGCGGAGCTCCTGGTCCGGCGCTGGGCCGCGGAACACGCCCGGCCCGCCGTGGTCTTCCGGCCCGGCGGGCTGGTCACCCGGCGCCCCGGCTACCCCGGTCGCCCCCGGCAGATCGCGGCCATGGCCGCGGACACCTTCCGGGCCGCCATCCGCGCCTTCCCCGAGGCGGCCGGCACGGACGGCTCCTTCACCGTGCGGGCCGCCGAGCGGGGCGGCGTCAACCTGCTGCCCGTGGAGCACGCCGCGTACGCCATGGCCGAGGTCCCGCGCCGCCGAGCCCCGGCAGGCGTGCGGACGTACCACGTGGTCAGCCCGCGCGACACCCCGGCCGGGGACATCGCCGCCGCGCTCTCCACACATCTGGACGTCACGATCCGCCTCGACACCCGGCCCGACGCCCCGCTCTCCCCGGCATCCCGCGCCCTGCACGACATGCTCGGCGCCTACGCATCCTGGCTGCGCGTCACCCGCCGCTACGACGACACCAACCTCGCCGCCCTCGGCCTGGCCTGCCCCGCCGAACCGGCCGTCGACGCCGCGTACCTCAGGGCCTGCCTCGCATGATGCCCGTGCGGTCACCGCGCCCGCGGCCGGGCTCCCCCCCTTGGGCCGGAGCCCGGTCGTGGCGCTCGGGTTCAGCGCCCGGGAACGCGCGGCGCGCACCGCTTGGACACGGACCGACGGGTGGGTCCGGCGCACCGATGTGCCGTCCGGGCCGCGGCAACCCCCGGCCACCGCGCCGGCGCCGCCTGCCGCCCGGAGCGGCCCGGCCCGGAACCACCCCGGGCGGCTTTCTCAGCACCGCGGAAAACGATCAGCCCGCCCGACGCACGACGCCGCGCGGACGCGGGGGGAGGGCGAGGGCCGTGGTGGGCCGGTGCGGACCGCGGAGGCGAGCCGGGTCCGTCGTCCGCCTCCCGGGGGCCCCGGCGGTGACGGGACGGCCGCGAGAACCCGGGTCACGGGTGCTCCGTCGGCCGGAGCAGGCTCTCCCGGACGTGGGAGGCCAGTGCTCCGGGGCGTTCGACGACGGCCGGGTCGATGCCCAGGACGAGGTGACACACGCCGCCGTGGCTGAAGTTGGTGACCGACATCGGGCACCCCAGTGAGGGCGCGACACCGTAGACGCGGGTGGCGGTGGTGCCCCCCACGGTGATCGGTCCGCGCGCCGGGCCGGGGATGTTGCTGACGATGACGTCGTGGGAGGCGGCGAACCGGCGGAAGCCGGTGCGGACGAGCGAGGAGGGCAGCAGCGGGGTGACCCGGGCCAGTGCGCCCATCCAGTCCACGGCGCCCCGGCGCACGTGTTCGGTGAGTTCCGCGTGGACGGTGCCGATGCGCGTGGCGGCGTCCATGGGGCGGGAGAGGAGACGGACGCCGACGACGAACCAGTGGTTGCCCACCGGACTCGGGTCGTGCCGGCCGGCCGGCGCCCGGCCGTAGGGCACCAGCACCCGCAGCCGCTTCCGCCCGGCCGCCCGCTCCTCGTTGTAGCGTCGGCAGCCCTCGGCCACCCCGGCGATGAGGGCGTCCTGGAGGGAGCCGCCGGTACCGCGCGCCACCGAGCGGAGTGCGGCCTGGGGGACGTCCACGGTCACGTACCGGCGCGCGCCCCTGCCCGGACCGCTCGGCGGGCCGTAGGGCAGGCGGGCCATGTCGCGGGCGGCGCCGGCGAGGAACCGTGCGCTGTCCCGCGCGGTGCGCAGCCGCCGGCGCCACCGGACAGGGACCGGATCGCGTGCGGTGGCGGGCCCGGCGGGCCGCCCGCCGGAGTCACCGGGCAGCATCAGGCGGAGACCGGACAGGCGCAGCAGCATCTCCCGCAGGCGCAGCCCGTCGGCGATCCCGTGGGAGATCCGCAGCAGATACGCCGTCCCGCCCGCCGCCAGTCCCTCGATGAGGTGGGCCTCCCACGGAGGGCGGCAGGTGTGGAGCGGCTCGACGGCGAGTCGCTCCACGAGGGCGAGCACGTCCTCCCAGGCACCCGCACCAGGGGCGGGCACGCGGTGGATGTGACCGGCCGCGTCGAAGGACGGATCGGCCACCCAGCGCGGGGGGCCGCCCTGGCGCCCGGTGGGCGCCTTCACCGTGGCGCGCATGCGGGGCAGGAGATCGGCGGCCCGCTCGTGCCAGGCGACCAACTCGCGCTGACCGACGCCGCCTTCGAGCGCCATCAGGATCATGATGTCGGGCCGGAGGTCGGTGTCCGTCTCGATCCGCCATATCAGGCGGTCCTTCGCCGTCATCCGGTCCGCGGACGGCCGGGCCGGGCCGCCGCGTTCAACCCGCTCCGCCATGACATCCCCTTCCTTCCCCGCCGCGCCGGTGCGCGCGCCAGACCAGAGCGGCGGCGGCCAGCGCCAGCAGACGTGTCGTGCGCGGGTCGCCGCCCCGCAGCGGTGTCCCCGCCCGGCCGGGCGGGGACGCCTGGAGGCGCAGGCCGCCGCCGGCCAGGTCCCGCAGCACCTGTCTGGCCTCCGCAGGCCCGTTCCGGGCGCCGATGATCGTCTCCAGCGCGGCGCGGGCGACCTGCCCCTCCGACAGGAATTCATGGGCGAAATGCAGCAGGAGCCCCCGCATCTCGCTTCTGAAGACATCGGTGACCGATATCTCGGGCGCCAGACAGCGCACCGAGCCGTCGATGTTGGCGAACGACTTCCCGAGAATGGAAACCATGGGACTGGTCTGTATCCCGCGCCTGCTGCTGTGCCTGATCGCCGCGGCCAGTGTGGTGCCGAAGTTCAGTTCCTCCAGTGATGCCCTGGTTATCCTGGGCACCAGGACGCCGATGTCCGCGATGAATCCGGCCGTGTCCGCCCAGGGGGTGGGCTTCCCCATCTCGATCCACGCCTTCGCCGCCGCGGCGCCGTCGTTCTCCGCGATGGCGATGAGGATCAGGGTGAGCCCCATGCTCGTTCCGCGGTCGACGCGGCCCACCATTCCCCAGTCGATGACCGAGGCGCCCAGGGCGGGGTGGACGAGGATGTTGCCCGGATGCGGGTCGGCGTGGAAGAACTGCTCCCGGAAATAACCCCGGTAGCAGAACGACAACAGCTCCCGCCCGATGGCGAGCCGTTCCTTCTCGGCGAAGTCCCGGTGATCGGCGTCCCGGATCAGCACGCCGGCGGCACGGGTCTGCACCAGGACCCGGGGCGTCGCCAGCACCACCCGGGGGACGGATATCCGCCGGTACTCGCGGGTCAGCGGACGGACCGCGTCCATGTTCCTGGCCTCCAGCCGGAAGTCCAGCTCCGGACGCATGGCCTCCAGCACCACCGCGAGCGTCGCCTCGACGTCCATGGTGGCGTTCAGCCTGGGAGCGCCCCGGGCGACCACGCGGGCCGCGCGCCGCAGCATCCGCATGTCCGCGTCCATCAGGGGCCTGATCCCGGGGCGCTGGACCTTCACCACCACGGGTTCACCGCCCGGCAGCACGGCGGCGTAGACCTGGGCCAGCGAGGCGGACCCCAGGGGCCGCACGGTGTCGAACGTGCTGAAGGCGCTCCGCCAGGCGGGCCCCAGCTCGGCCTCCAGGACGGGCTCCATCGCCTCGAACGGCAGGGCGGCGGCGCGGTCGTGCAGCTTCTCCAGCTCCTTGATCACGGCGCCGGAAACCAGGTCGGGCCTGGTCGAGAGGATCTGGCCCACCTTGATGTAGAGCGGTCCGAGACGTTCGAACGCCTCCCGCAGCGCGATCGCACGCCGCTCCCCGGGGCCCGGCGCGGATCCCGCCCCGGAGGCCGCGGGGCCGGACACCCGTCCGTCCGTCACCTCGCGGAGCACGAGGCCCCCGGCGACCCGGGCGAGCAGGCGTGCGCGGGCGGCGCTCACCGGCACCCGGCCGTTCCGGGGGGCCAGTTCCGACGCCGACGCGGTTCTCGCGGCGGAACACCGTGCTGTCCCCGGGACATGGGCACCCTCCCTGTCGTGTCCGCTCCGATCGAGCCGCGGCCGGCGGGGCCCCGGGCGCCGGCGGTGCGGGTCGGTCATGCCCGGGGCTCCACCACGGCCGCGGCTATCGCACGAGCGCGTCCTCACGGTCCCGGCCCCTGCCTCGGTCGTGCTCGTGATCGTGATCGTGGTCCCTGTCCTCCAGGAGTGCCTTCAGGGCTTTCCTGAGATGGCGTTCGCTGTCCTCCAGCCGGTCGATGACCTCGTCCGCGAAATCCTTGGAGCTCTCGGCCAATTCGGAGAGAAACCTCGCCAGGCCGCTGCGTTTCCTGGCCATGATTGCCTATTCCTTTCTTTCCGTCACATCGCTGACCCGTATCGCGGTGCCGTGCTCCGGCGCTCGGCACAGCGCTGAATCCGGTTGCCGGGGCTTCCACGCGCCGGTATGCGCCGCCACCGGATCGGGAAGTTTTTCCCTGCCTGTCCATTAGGCCGCGCCGCCGACGGGGGGCGCAGCAAAGGAAGATCCCATGTCTGTTGAAAGCTCGCTCGTGTTGAGATACGGAGGAAGCCCGGATGCCCACCCGGCGTGTCCCGAATATCCAATTGCGTCGATTGCTCGGGGAAGCCCGCTGGACGGGACAGGCCCTGGCGGACGCGGTGAACCGGGCCGGCGCCGAAACCGGCACCGCGCTGCGCTACGACCGCACCGCGGTCTCGCACTGGCTCGCCGGCACCAAGCCGCCCCCCGCCGTGGGACGCCTCGTCGCGGAGGTGCTGTCGCGGCGACTGGGCCGCGAAGTCACACTCGTCGAGACGGGGCTCGCCCACGGGCCGACAGGCACCCGCCCGGCCGACGCCCCCGGCGCGGGCGCGCCGGCCACGGACCCCGCCACCGCGCTGACCGAGCTGGCCGGGACGCCCGGCGCCCGGCGCCGCACCCCGCCCGACTCGGCGTACAGCCTGGCGGCCACCCACCTGCCGGCCTTCGCCGCGCTCCCACCGTCCGCGCCCGCGGCGACCCCGGCCGCCGGGGAGCGCATAGGCGCGGCACAGGTGCGCCTGGCGGCGCAGATGCTCCAGGTCTTCTCGGACACCGATCTCACCTACGGCGGCGGCCGGGCCCGGCGTGCCCTGGCCACGTTTCTCGGCACGGACGTCGCGCGGTGGCTGCGCGCGCCCGCCGCCGGGTCCGCGCGCGCCGGACTGCTGGCCGGCGCGGCCGATCTGGCGTACCTGGCCGGTTTCATGTGCTTCGACGAGACCCTGAACGGCACCGCCCAGCGCTACTACACCGTGGCCGTGCGGCTCGCGGCCGACGCCGGCGACGCCGAACGCTACGCGATGGCGCTGCGGGCCATGAGCGTCCAGGCCCAAGCCCTCGGCCACCACCGGGAGGCGCTTCACCTGGCGGGCGCCGCCGTCGCCAGCGTCTCCCCCGACAGCCCCCGCACCGCCTTCCTCGTGGGGCAGCTCGCCGTCGCCAGCGCCGCCGTCGGCGACCGCGGGGCCGCGCTGCGCCACCTCGCCACCGCCGAACGGAACATGGGGAGGGCCGCCCCACGCACCACGGGAATCGGGATCTACCACGAGGCCGCGCTGGCCCGCCAGCAGGCGGCGGCCCTCACCCACCTGGGCGATCTGCCCGGCGCGGCCGACCGCCTGGCGTTCTCCCTGCGTCACCGGCCGCGAGGCGAACGCAGGTGTCGCGCCCTGACCAGGGCCGAGCTGGCCGAACTCCGCCTGCGGATGGGGCACGTGGAGAGCGCCTGCGAGCAGTGGCGGGCGTTTCTGGTCGACTATCCGCTGCTGTCCAGCGGCCGGGCCGACCGGGCGCTGCGCGACTTGCGCCGGGGCCTGCGGCCGTACGCGGCCTCCGTGCCGGCCGCGCGCGATCTGCTGGCACGCACCTCCTGCGGGCGCCGCCGCACCGGGTGACCGTTCAGCCCGTGCCGGGGCGCCCGGGACGGGCCGGGCCGCCGGGGAAGACGGCTTCCACCACCCGGTCCAGGTACGCGGCGTCCATCGGCGGTGCCTGGACGCCGGCCCCGGCCAGCACCGCCCAGGTCGCGTCCGAGCGGTACCGGGGAAGCCGCCGCGCGCGGTCGAGAGCCGCCGCGTAGCCGATCGCCTCCGGCATGGCGGTGACCGGAAGCACCTCGGGCCGGTCCGCGTTCCGCTCGACGCACTCCCACCACGCCGCCGTGGAAACCGTGTCGAGCCGGTGCCCCGCGCGGCGCAAGGCGTCGAAGACGTCGGTGAGCCGAAGGGGCTCCGGCCGCGCCAGGTGGAAGGTGCGGCCCGCGGCGTCGGCCCGGCCCATGAGGGCGACGATCGCGTCCGCGACCACGTCCACCATGTCCGCCGGCACGCCCCCGGTGTCGTCCGGCACCGCGCCCATGGCGACGGCGGCACGCAGCAGTGGCGCCAGCGGGTCGGTCAGGGACGGGCGGCCGCCGGCGGAGTGCGGGGCGACGAGCCCGGGGCGCAGGATGGTCACCGGCAGCCCGGCGTCGGCGACGGCGCGCACCTCCGTCTCGGCGATGGCCTTGCTGCGGGCGTAGGCCACGTCGCCGGCCAGTTCGGGCACGGCGGCCACGGTCTCGTCCACCTCGGCCAGTCCCGCCGTCCGCGCACCGGCCAGGGCAGCAAGCGTGGACACGTAGTGGAACGCGGGCGGCGCTCCGGTCAGCGCGGCACGGCGACGGCCGAGGGCGATGAGGTTGCGGGTGGCGACGATGTTCGGCCCCTCCAGCCGCGCCGGGTCGGCACCGAGGCTCACCGACGCGGCGCAGTGGAGGACGGTGTCGACCGTTTCGGCGAGCACGTCGTAGCCCCGCCGGGACAGACCCAGGGTGGGGTGTTCCAGGTCGCCGGGGATCGCGACGAGCCGTTCGCGCCCGGCCGGCGGATACTCCGGCCGGTGGCCGCCGCCGACGACGGCGAGCCGCCGGGACAGCCGGTCCCGGGCGGCGGCCTCGTCGGCGGCGCGCACCAGGCAGTGCACCGAGGCCGGTGTGCGCGCCATGAGCCGC
The DNA here is from genome assembly GCF_051386415.1 of Streptomyces sp. URMC 129. Classification (NCBI taxonomy): domain Bacteria; kingdom Bacillati; phylum Actinomycetota; class Actinomycetes; order Kitasatosporales; family Streptomycetaceae; genus Streptomyces; species Streptomyces sp. URMC 129. Next base: position 43,243 of record NZ_JBPQTQ010000024.1, on the reverse strand, counting down.
GCGCACACCTCGCCACCGAGATGGCCGGTGGCGCCGGTCAGCAGCACCGACCGGGCCCGCCAGGGGTCGGCCCGGCGGGCCGTCACGGCCTCTCCCCCGCGCCGGTCCCCGGGCCCGCGGCCGCGAGTTCGGCGGCCAGGGAGCGCAGGTCAGGGGCGTCCAGGAGCTGGGAGACCTTCACCTCCCGGCCGAGGTCGCGGCGGAGGCGGTTGCGCACCTGGGTGGCCATCAGGGAGTCCAGACCGAGGCGCTGCGGCGGCCGTTCCCGGTCCAGGCGCCCGGCGGGCAACCCCAGCACATCCGCCACCTGGGCGACCAGATACTCCTCCAGTTCCCGTGGCGACATCTCCGCCACCGGCGCGGCGGTGCCGGGGACGTCGTCCTCCGGGACCTGCGCGGCGGGGCCGGAGCCGCCCGGTTCGTCACCCGGCCCTCCGTGCTCCGGGCGCCCCGGGTTCCCGGGGCCCTCCGGGCCGCCGGGGACGCGCCGCTCGTCCCGGGAGCCGCCGCCCGGCGGGCCGGCCGCCGCGGGTGTGGCCCCGGCGGGCGCGGGGCCGGTCAGGTCCGCGAGCAGGGGTGCGCCGGAGTCCGCCGGGTACGCCGCCAGGTAGGCGCGCCAGTCGGCCGGCATGTGGATCATCCGCCGGTCGGCGGCCAGCATCGCGGCGAAGAGGGCGGGAGCGTTCTCCGGTTCGATGGCACCCACCCCCGTGGGCCGCACCTCGTGCCCGCTCCGCTCACTGAGCCGGGCGGCCAGCCCGACCCGGGCCCAGTAGCCCCAGTTGACGACAGTGCACGGCAGTCCGGCGGCGCGGCGGTGCTCGGCGAGCGCGTCGAGGAACGCGTTCCCCGCCGCGTAGGCACCGAGCTGATGGCCGACGGTCAGGCCGCCGAGCAGGGACACGGCCGAGGAGAACAGGACGAAGAAGTCCAGGGGCTGATCCGCGAACAGGCGGTGCAGCACCCAGCCCCCGGCGACCTTGGGCCGCAGGGTGCCGTCGATCCGCCGCTCCGACAGTTCCTCGGTCCCGGCCGGGTCCAGGACGGCGGCGGAGTGCACGACACCCGCCACCGGCGGCACCCCCGCGTCTGCCCTGCGCCGCAGCAGGCCCGCCATCGCCTCCTCGTCCGCGACGTCGACGGCCGCGTACTCGACCTCCGCGCCGGAGGCCCGCAGCCGGTCCAGCGACCGGCTCCGTTCGTCCCCGCCGGCCTCGTTCCCGCCGGCCGTGTCCAGGGGACTGCGGCCGGTGAGGAGCAGGTGCCGGGCCCCGCCGGCGACGAGCCACTCGGCGACCAGCCCGCCCACGCCGCCGAGCCCGCCGGTGACCAGATAGGTGCGGTCCGGACGGAGCGGGACCCCGCCGTCGTCCGGCCCGGACGGGACGCGGTCCTCCTCGGTGGGGAACGCCAGCACGACCTTGCCGACATGCCCGGAGCGCGCCATCAGGGAGAACGCCTCCCGGGCCTCCTCGACGGGGAAGATCCGGCACAGGGGCGGCGGCAGTTCGCCGCGGTCCAGCAGCCCGATCACGTCGCGCAGCAGTGCGCCGACCCACGTCGGCCGGCTCAGCATCGCGAGCAGGTCCACCGCCTGGTAGGAGCGTCCCTGGGCGAACACGCCCATCGACAGGGGCCGTCCCTGATCGATCGCGTTCTTCGACAGGTCGATGTAGCGGCCGAAGGGACGGAGCAGGGAGAAGTTGGCCTCGATGGCGTCGCCGACCAGCGTGTTCAGCACGACGTCGACGCCGCCCCCGTCCCCTCCCCCGCCGTCCGGCGCGGCACGGAACGCCTCGGCGAAGCGGGTGTCGCGGGAGTCCGCGACCCGGGCGGCGCCGAGCTTCAGCAGTAGGTCCCGCTTCGACTCGGTGCCCGCCGTCGCGTACACGACGGCCCCCCGGGCGCGCGCCAGGTGCAGCGCGGCCATACCGACGCCGCCGGTGGCCGAGTGGATCAGCACCCGCTCGCCCTCGCGCAGCCGGGCCAGCTCCACCAGGGCGTGGTAGGCGGTGCCGTACGCGCCGGGAACGGCGGCGGCCTCGGCCATGGTCAGACGGCCGGGCCGTCGCACCACCAGATGCTGATCGACGGTCACATGAGCGCGCGCCGCGGGGTAGGCCAGGGCCAGCACCGCGTCGCCCGGCCGGACGGACGTGACGCCGCGGCCGACGCGGCTGACGGTGCCGGCGCATTCGGCGCCGAGGTCGGGGAATCGGTGTCCCTCGCCGGTCAGGGCCCCGGCCGCGGCCAGGACGTCGTGGTAGTTGAGGCCCACGTGCGACACCTGGACCTCCACCTGGCCGGGGCCGGGGCCGGGCCGCGGTGCGGGGGTGAGCGCCAGGCGGTCGATGCCCTCCTCGGTGCGGAGCGCGAGCGTGACCGGCCGCCCGTCCGGCCGGGCGGGCCGCGCCGGTGCCGGCCCGGCGGCCGGGCCGGCCGCGAGCAGGCGGAGGATGTGGCGCCGCCCGCCGCGCAGCGCGAGCCGGTCCTCGGCGCCGGGAGAGAGCAGCAGCCCGGCCAGTGCCTCGGGCTCGCCGGGCTCCGGGTCGGCGGGCAGGTCGATGAGCGTGGTCCGCAGCCCCGCCTCCCGGCCGACGACCGGGCCGAGGCCCCAGAGGGCGGCCTGCCAGGGGGACGGGCAGCCGTCGGCGTCGCGGACGGTCTGGGCGCCGCGCGTGACGAAGAAGAGCGCCGGGGCGCCGTCCCGGTCGAGGCCGGCGAGACTCCGCGCCGCGCGGGCCACGGTGACGGCCCGGACGCACAGGTCCGCGGCCGTCCACTGGACCTCGCGGGCCGTCGCCCCCGGGTCCGGGCCGCCGGCCGGCGGCGGAATCACCACCGCTCGCACCCGGTCGTTCCCCGCCGCTTCGCGCACCGCGCGTGCCACGGCCTCCTCCTGGTCGCCGCCTGCCGGAGCGACGACGGCGGTCCGCCCGCGCGCCCGCAGTGCGGCGGCGAGCCGGGCATCGCGGTCGGTGCCGTCGCCGAGCAGCACCCATACCCCGGAGCCGTCGTCGCCCGGGCCCCTGCCGGGCGGCTCCGGCACCTCGCGCCAGCGCAGCACGTATCCGGCGACGGGGGCGGCGGGCCGGTCCGCCGGGGCCGTGGGGCGCGGCGCGAGGCGCCGGGCGCGCACCCCGGTCGCGCGGGCGACGAGGGCACCGGCCTGGTCGTAGACCGTGAGGTCCACCCGCACCCCGGTGTCGTCGTCGCCGCTCCCGGCCGGGACGTGCCGGGCGTGGCACCACAGCGGGCCGGTCGCCCCCGGTCGCACCACCTGGAGCCGGTCGACGGCCGTCAGGACCGCGCCCCGGGAACCGGCGTCCGCCGCCGCGCCCCCGGGCAGCGCTGCGACGGCCGTCTGCAGGCAGGCGTCGAGCGCGGCCGGGTGGAGGACGAACGCGCCGGGTGGCGCGGGACGGATCCGGGCCAGTGCCTCGCCGTCCCCGGTGTGCAGTTCGGCGACGGAACGGAACGCGCCGCGCCAGGTGTTGCCGCCGTGCGCCTGGGCCCGGTAGAAGGCCTCGCCCGCCTGCCAGCGCGGGCAGCGCCGCCGGATCTCCTCGGGCGTCTCCGTGTCGTCCGCGCCGCCGTCGTCCCGCCGGGAGAGGGCGGCCTCGGCGTGCACCGTCCATGCGCCGTTCCCCGACCGGCCGCTGACGGCGAGCCGCCAGTCGGTGCCGTCCCGCTCGGCGGATACCCGGAGCCGCTGATCCCACGGCCCGTCGTCCGACAGCAGCATCGGCTCGCGGAACACCACGCCCCGCACCCGGGGGGCGGAGCCGGGCAGGAGCCGGCCCGCGGTGGCCAGCGCCAGTTCCAGGAAGGCGGCGCCGGGGACGAGGGGCTGTCCGGCGACGCGGTGGTCCAGGAGGAAGCCATGGCGTTCCGGGTCCAGGGGGACGGTCCAGTGGTGGGTGCCGGGCCCGGCCGGCGTGCCGGTGGCCGGGAGCCAGGCGTGCTCGGCCGGCTCCGCACCCGCCGCCCCCTCCGCCGGCTCCTTCCGCGCGTCGTGTCCCGCGTCCTCCTCCGGTGCGTCGCGCGCGCCCGGGCGCGTCCCGACCGGCGGCCAGGGGCAGGTGGCGGCCTGGTGCCAATGGTGTTCACGCTGCCAGGGATAGTGGGGCAGGTCGAGGTGGCGCGGCTCGTTTCCGTAGACCGCCGCCCTGTCCACCTCGTGCCCTGCCGCGTACAGCGCGGCCAGGGAACCGAGCATGGTGGCGCGTTCCGGGGCCTCGCGGCGCAGCGACGGCAGGATCAGCGTGTCCGGCGCGCCGGCGGCGTGGGCGTTCTCCTCTATCACCGTGGTCAGCACGGGGTGCGGCGCCATCTGGAGGAACGTCACGGGCCCGGCGCCCTGCCCGGCGCCGAGCCGGGAGCGGATCGCGTCGCCCAGCCGCACCGGTTCACGCAGGTTGCGCCACCAGTAGCCGGCGTCGAGCGTGCTGCCCTCCGACTCCCGCCCGGTGATGGCCGAGACGAACGGCACGGCGGTCGGGCCGGGCGCGAGGTCGCGCAGCTCCCGCAGCAGCGGGCCGCGCACCGGATCGACGGCGGGGCTGTGCGCCGCGTAGTCCACCTTGATCCGCAGGCAGTCCACGCCGCGCCGGGCGCACTCCCGCTCGACGGCGTCGATGGCGCCGGGCGTGCCCGCCAGTACCGTGGAGCCCGGGCTGTTGACCACGGCCACGGTGGCGCCGCCGCCCGCGCGGGCGGCCAGCTCACGGGCTTCGTCCTCCGGCAGATCGACCCGGGCCATCGCTCCTGGCGGGCTCAACCTGGTGGTCAGCGCGGCGCGTTCACAGATCAGGGCGCCCGCGTCGGCCAGGCCGATGGCCCCCGCGATGTGCGCGGCGGCGATCTCGCCCTGGCTCTGGCCGATCACCGCGTCGGGTGTGACGCCCCACGCCTCCCAGGTGCGCGCCAGTGCCACGCCCATGGCCCACAGCGCGGGCTGGACCAGGCGTGTCACGCCGGTCCACCCGTCGTCGCCCTCCTGGACCGCCGTGATCAGGGACCAGTCGAGGCGCTCGGCGAGGATCTTGTCGCACGCCTCCAGCGCGGCCCGGAAGGGTTCGCAGCCGGTGAGCAGTTCGCGTCCCATCCCGGCCCACTGCGATCCCTGGCCCGGGAAGACGAAGACGACCCGCGGGCTGTTCCCGGCGGGCTTCGCGGGGCTGAGGCGCGCGGCGGGACCGGTCGGTCGCCCGGCGGCGACGTCGCGCAAGGAGCGGGCCATGTCCCCGGAGCCGGCGGCGACGACCGCGAGCCGGTGCTCGAAGGAACGGCGGCCGGTGGCGCCCGCGCAGACGGCGGCCAGGGCCGGCGGCGGGCCGTCGCCGGCCCCTGTGTCCAGCGACTCGGCGTAGGCGTGGGCCAGTTCGCGCAGGGCGTCGGCCGTGCGGGCGGAGAGGGCGAGCACCTCGGCGCGGCCGGGCGGGGGCGGGGCGGGCGCCTCGGAGGGCTGCCAGGACTCCAGGACGAGATGCGCGTTGGTTCCCGTGGCGCCGAAGCTGTTGACCCCGGCGACGAGCGGAGGCCCGTCGCCGGGCAGCCGGACCGGTTCGCGCGGCAGTGCCAGCGGAGCGCGGTCCCAGTCGATGGCCGGATTGAGCCGGGTGAGGCGGGGGTTGCCGGGTACGGTGCGCCGTTCCAGGCACATCACGGCCGTGGCCAGACCGACGATCCCGGACGCGGACTCGCAGTGGCCGACGGCCGTCTTCGCGGTGGTGACCAGGCACGGTTCGTCGCCCTCCGGACGGGGGCCGAAGACCTCGCAGAGGGCCGTCAGTTCGGCCCGGTCGCCCAGCCGGGTGCCCGTGCCGTGCGCCTCGACGAAAGCGACGCGCCGCGCGTCCGTACCCGCGGCGGCGTGGGCGGCCCGCAGCATGCGGATCTGGGCGGCGGCACTGGGCGTGGGCATGCCGCTGCCGGTGAAGCCCTGATGGAGGACCGCGCCGCCGGCGATGACGGCGCGGATCCGGTCCCCGTCGGCCGCCGCCCGTTCCAGGGGCTTCAGCAGGGCCAGCCCCACCGCCTCGCCGCGCACGAAGCCGTCGGCCGCCGCGTCGCCGAACTTGCAGCGGCCGTCGGGGGAGTGGACCCCGGCGCGGTTGAAGACGACCTGATTGTGCGGGGTGAGGATGACGTTGACGCCACCCGCCAGGGCGAGTTCGCAGTCTCCGCTCTGAAGGGCCCGGCAGGCCAGGTGGATCGCGGTCAGCGACGAGGAGCACGCGGTGTCCAGCGTCATCGAGGGGCCGCGAAGGTCGAACGTGTAGGACAGCCGACCGGACAGCGGTCCGCCCGTGGCCGAGCCGGACTCCGAGTAGAAGTCCAGATCCTCCAGATCGTCCACCTGGCGCAGCCAGTAGTCCCGTTCGCAGGCCCCGACGAAGACTCCGGTGGCAGTGCCCGCCACCCGGTCGGCGGGGAGGCCCGCGTCCTCCAGCGTCTCGTACGCCGCTTCCAGCAGCAGCCGCAACTGCGGGTCGGCCCGGTCGGCTTCGCGCGGGGACATCTCGAAGAACCCGGCGTCGAACAGGTCGAGGCCGGTGAGGAACCCGGCCCGGGTGGAGGCGACCTTGCCGGGCGCGGAGAGCCGGGAATCGTACAAGTCGTGGAACCACGGCCGGTCGGCGGGCGCCTCGGTGACCGCCTCGCCGCCGGCGACCTGGAGCCGCCACAGGTCCGCCACCGAATCGGCGCCCGGGAAGCGCCCGGCGAGACCGATGATGGCGACCGGAGCGGCACCTGCCCCCTCCGGCGTGACGTGATGCTGTGTTGTCATTGACGTCGCTCCCGTCGGCTCACTGGGCGACTCGGGTCCGGCAGGACCACTCGTAGCGCGCGATGTCCCCGGCCGTCGGTGTCCTCGACATGCTCGTCACCGTTGCGGAACGGAACCAGCACGCGGTCACCGCCGCGTCGGGCGGTCAGCCGCCGCTGGTCGGTGAGATCTGTCGGGCCACCGTGAAATAGGGCGTGTAGCTCTGACTGATGCACAGATTGACTCCTCAACGGATCTGTCTGATGCGGAGTCCAGTAGGCCAGCCGCAGGCGTTTCGCCGCAGCACCCCTGGCCCGGCAGATTCGTTGAAGGCGCAACTGTGTTGAAGCGGGCGGCGAGGTGCCGCCCTCGACCGGACGAGCGCGAACCGCGTACCGCGCCCGGCCGGCAAGTCCACTCCTCGTGGCGTGAGCCGCAGAGCTCCGTACGGAGCAACAGTCAGTCCCCGCTGGTCCACACGCTCCCATCGGACCCTCACGGACCGAAGGCCACGCACCATCAGCCCCCGGAGAAACGTTCAGCGAGATGCGGATCATGGCCGAACGGGTCTCACCCCCCGGGGTCGGCCCCCAGGGGTGGCGGGCAGGCCCGCGCCGTACCGCGCGCCGCTGTGCCCGCCCACGTCGGCGGGATCGTGGGGGCGCGCGTCGGCGGACGGGAAGGGTGGGGGCGGTCAGATGTTGCGTCGGTGCTGGCCGCCGACCTCGAAATGAGCTGACGTGCCCCGATCTCCCTTCTCCGCCAATTCCTTCCCCGCAATCCGGGGAGACGGAGCGATGCCTCTACCTCCTCTTCAGTCATACCCGCACCAGTTACCGAATTCAGCGCCCGTTGGAATCCTGAGCTTCCCGGCTCATGCACCACAAGGTCCAGGGATCGAGCGTCCCCGAACCCTTCCAGGACGCGTCGAACCTCCGCACGCACCGCACGCGGCGCAACGGAGACTCCGACATCGACAACGTAAAAATACCTACATCTATACCGAGAAGCGTCGGCACACCAATCTCTTTGCCACCTTGCAACCGACTGAGGAAAAGGCTTCCTCAGCAATTTCGCGCTCGGTCATGTCACCAAGTATTTCAATGAGTGCACGACCTCTCAGGTTGTACCCAGGGTCACGATCCACTGCTGATCTCCAGAATCGCCAGATCAGCCATTCACAGACAGGGTGGACTCAGGCCACAGGCAGTGTCCGGGCCCCCGGGGCGAGGCGCTCCCCGTCCTCGACCAGGCCGCCCCCGACATCCGGACCGACAATCCGGAGACCAGCGCCACGGCGGACGGCCGGTTCACGCCCGGCAAGGAGCTCCACGACCGGATGCACCCGGCCGATCCGCCGCCGGGCCGAGCCCTCCGGCACGCACACCACCGGCCCGCCCCGCGACCAGCGCGTCGGCCACTCCTCGGGACGCGCCCCGGGCATGCGGCCGGCGTGTGGTACTCAAAGCGTGTCGCAGAAGCCGCGTCAGGCACCTGATGTGCCGGTGCGGCATGGCCTACGGCCTGCCTCGACGGCAGCCCGACAGGCCACCGACTGGTGCGTGACGGTTCCGCAGCAGGCTCTGTTTTCCGATTCCTTGATCAGCGTCGTGTCCGGATGAGGACGGCGGCGGCCCGGTGCCCAGGACCGGGGATCGCCCTCGGCCTCTACGGCTTCGCCGACCACCCCGGCCACACCCTGCCCACCGACGTCGAACGGGCGGCCACCGGTGTCGGTCAGCTCTCGGTCACCCGGTGCGTTTCGTGGCGCGGTTCGGGTATCTGCTGGGTGCCGATGGCGTTGAGCAGTTCGAGTTTGCCGACCGCGGCGCTGCCCGGTGCCGCGGTGAGGATCACGATGCGCAGGTTGCCGCCGGGCTCGGTGAGGATGTCGCAGTCGAGGTGGAGCGGCCCGGCATCGGGGTGGTGGATGGTCTTGGTATGCAGGCCATGGCCGCTCACCTCCTGGGTGTCCCACAGGGTGGCGAAGCGCGGGCTGGTGTCACGGAGGTCGGCGACGAGGCTGTGCAGGGCCGCTTCCGCGGGGTAACGGGCGCGTGCGGCCCGCAGATCGGAGACAATCGCGGTTTCGAAGCGGGTCCGCTGCTGGGCGGTGTGGGCCACACGGCCGGGCGGGCCGACGAAGTGCCGCCAGACGAGGTTGCGGTGCCGAGCCGCGCGTGCGGACGGGTCGCCCGTCACAGCGACGTAGAGGCGGTTCCAGGCGATGAGTGTCCAGGCCGCGTCGTAAACACCGACGGGTGTGCCCGCCATCTGGTCGAGCAGCCGCCGTACGCCCGGTGTGAGCCGGCCCCACAGCTGGCCGCTCGCGGGCTCGGGCTGCCCCGCCAGCAGGAACAGATGCGAACGTTCGGCCTCCGACAGCCGCAATGCCCGTGCGAGGGCTCTGAGTACCTGAGCCGACGGGGACGTTGCCCGGCCCTGCTCCAGGCGGATCACGTACTCGGCGGAGATGCCCGCCAGCAGAGCCAGCTCCTCGCGCCGCAACCCGGGCGTCCGGCGGGCCCGTCCCTCGGGAAGCCCGACCGCGGCGGGAGGCACGCGGTCACGCCAGCGGCGCAGCGCCTCGCCCAAGTCGCCACTCCGCCGCCGTGGGTGCCTACCGCTCCTGCCGTGCGCGCTCATGGCCCCAGTATCGGCTCGCTGCGGCACGCGGGAGTGGTACTGGCTGTACCAGGAAGAACAGGGGACTCCCGGGCCTGCCGCGAAATGGCGAGACTGGCCGGCATGACGACGACCCTCATCACCGGGGCCACCAGGGGCCTCGGCCTGGAGACCGCCCGCCGCCTGATCCGGGAGGGGCACACCGTGTATCTGGGGGCCCGCGACACCCGCCGCGGCGCGGACGCCGCCCGGTCGGTCGGCGCCCACTGCCTCCTCCTCGACGTCACCGACGACGACTCGGTGCGCGAGGCCGCCGCTCATGTCCGGGAGCGGGCCGGGCGCCTGGACGTCCTGGTCAACAATGCCGGCGTCGTCGGCCCCTTGCGTCCGGCCGAGGAGATCACAGCCGCGGACATGCTCGCGGTCTACGACACCAACGTCTTCGGCGCGGTGCGCGTCACGCGGACCTTTCTGCCCCTGCTGCACCTCAGCGCGTCGCCGACCGTGGTGAACGTCAGCAGCGGCCTGGGCTCGCTGGCCGTCGCGGCCGACCCGGCCGCCCACGCCTCGTTCGTCCCCCTCTGGGTCTCCTCACTGCCGTACAACTCCTCCAAGACCGCCCTGAACATGATCAGCACCCTGTATGCGCGGGCCCTCCCGGCAATGCGCATCAACGCCGTCGACCCCGGCCACACCGCCACCGACCTCAACGGGCGCACGGGCGCCCAGACCGTCGAGGAGGGCGCCGACATCATCGTCCGCATGGCCATGATCGGACCCGACGGGCCGACCGGCGGCTATTTCACGGCTCGTGGGCCGATGCCCTGGTGACGCATCGGCAACACACCCTCGTACCCACTCACTTCTGGGAGCCCGGTCATGAACACCCCGCATCGCGTCGAGGTCGTCCTCGACTTCGTCTGCGTCCACTGCTACATCGGCTTCACCCGGTTCACCCGGGCCCTCCGCCGGTACCGCGCGGACGGCGGCACGGCCGAGACCGTGATACGTCCCTTCCAGCTCCGGCCGGAGGCGTCACCCGCCGGTGAGCCGCTTATCGCCGTCTGGGCGCGCGAGCGCGGCGAAGCCGTCGCGACCCGGCTCGCCACCGACACCTCTTTCGGTGCGGACGACGGCCTCGCGCTCGACTTCCGACGGGCGGTGTTCACCAATACCTTCGACGCGCACCGGATCGCCGCAGAGGCGTCCGCACAGGGCAGGGGCGAGGAGATGGCCGGGCGGCTGTTCCGCGCCTACTTCACGGACGGACTGAACATCGCGGACACCAGCACGCTCGCCTCGCTCGCCGCCGAGACAGGCGTCACGGTCACCGGCGGCGGCGCGGAGGCAGTGCGCGCCGAACTCGCCCGCGTGCGCGCACTCGACCTCCCGGCCCCGCCGGTGTTCCGCTTCACGGGCGGCTCCACCCTGTCCGGGGAGGTGCGCGAGAGCGACGTCCTCGCCGCACTACGCGGCTGAGGCCCCACCCCGCGGGCCCCGCCACAACATCCGGCGCCTTGCTGCCCTCCCGAATCCACGGGCAACGACGCGCGCGCCCGGCGAGGGAGATTCCGCACGGGTGAGACTCGCTCGGCAGCCGGCGGAGAGCCGGACCGTGGCGGGCACACCGGGGTTGCTGGCGATCCGCTTCCGTCGGCGCCCCATCGCCCCTTTCCGGGGGAACGCCGCCTCTGCGCCGGGTCTGCCGCCGCATGGGTGATCGATCTGTCCAGTTCGGTTCTTCGGCCTGCTGGCCGCCAGGCTCTGCTGGTCCTGCCCCTCTGCGCAGCGGGCACGCGTCCCCGGCGCGCGCCTGCCCGTCTCGGCGGCGACGTGCGCGATCGGGCGGGTGCGGCAGCGTTCGATGCGTCGACGCGGGCCTTCGACGGTCCGTGGGGCGTTGCGGTGCGGTGGCGTCATCGGGTGATCGGCGTGGTGCCGGTCGCGGTGAGGGACACGTCCCACAGACGTGCGGCTGCATGGGGGTCGATGGCGTAGGCGCGGACGCCGCCGTCGTCCATGGGCGCATCAGGGGCGGAGACGCCGGCGATGTCGCAGTCCTCCAGGTAGAGGCCGCCGCGGTCGTCGAGGAGGGGGGAGGTGGCGGCCCACAGGCCGGTGGCGGCGCCCTGGGAGGGCGTTTTGAACCCGGCGCCGATCACGTTGCCGTGCTCGTCCACCCACCCGCGGTCGATCTGCTCCTGGAGCGCCATCTCCCGCTGCAGCCCTGTGATGATCTTGCCTGGGTGGAGCGCGAAAGCCCGGACGCCGTCTGCCTGCCCGAGGGCGTCGAGGTGCACGGCGAAGAGGACGTTGGCGGTCTTGGCCTGGCCGTAGGCCAGCCACTTGTCGTAGCCGGTACGAAAGTGCGGGTCGTGCCAGCGGATGTCGGTCAGGGTGTGGCCGGCGGAGCTGTTGACCACGACGCGTGCACCGCCGGCGGCGGCCAGGAGCGGGTAAAGCTCGCAGGCGAGGGTGAAGTGTCCGAAGTGGTTGGCGGCGAGCTGGCTCTCCCAGCCGGGTCCGACGTGTCGTTCGGGGGTGGCCATGACACCGGCGACGGCCATGAGCAGGTCGAGCCCGGTCAGGGAGTCGCGGATGTGTGCGGCTGCGGCCCGCACGCTGTCAGGGTCGGTCAGGTCCATGGGGATGACCTCGCAGCCCTTCACGTCCGCGAGCGCGGCGCGGGCGATGCCGGGCCGGCGTGCCGGGACGATGACGCGGGCTCCGGCGGCCGCGAGGGCGCGGGTGGTTTCCAGGCCGAGTCCGGAGTAGCCCCCGGTCACGACGGCGCTCGTGCCGGACAGGTCGAGGCCCGCGGTGATGTCCTGGGCGGTGCTGGTCGCGGAAAAGGGCGAGCCGAGCGGCTGCTGATCAGTGCTGGTCATGCCGTCGAAGCTACGATCTAGAGTGAGGTCTAGATCAAGTCCTAGACTGTGACGCATGGCAACCACCGAGACTCCTGCAACGCCACTGAGCATCGGCGAGGTGGCCGAGCAGACCGGACTCAGCGTCCACGCTCTGCGCTTCTACGAGCGCGAGGGCCTGCTCGTCGGCCCGGTGCAGCGCACCTCCGGCGGCCGGCGACGGTACAGCGCGCTCGATGTCGACTGGCTGCTGATCTGCGTCAGGCTACGAGAATCCGGGATGCCGCTGGCTGACCTCAAGCGGTTCGCCGGGCTCGTGCGGCATGGTCCGGGCAACGAGACGGAACGTCTGCAGCTCCTCGAAGCCCACCGTCAGCGCATCGACGCTCAGATCCAGGCACTGGAGGAGTGCCGGTCCGTCATCACCTGGAAAGTCAGCGTCTACGCCGACCACCTCGCCCGCGGCAAGGCCGACGGACTCTGGGACCCGACGGCCTGAGACCACAGGCAAGCACTCCGTACTTCGCGGAGCACGCTGTCGTGGTCGCCACGCATCAGCCACCGAAGAACGGCGTTCAGCCAGGGGGGTTGGCGCGCGGCGAACACGCGCTCAGCCCGCCCCCTGGCGGCCCTGGCTGCTATCGAGAGGGGGCGGGTATCTCGAATGCCGACGGCGGCAGAGCGCGCTGCCGGCCCCGGCGCAGTCCCTGGTTCGGCAGCCGGTCGGCCCAGCCTTGGGCTGAGAGCGCCGCCAACCCGTGATCGTCACGCACCGGCTCGGCGGGGATCAGGTGGAGCCTGACGCTCCGTTCGCCGGGCCCATGTCACCTCGGCGGGACGTCCACCAGTCGACCATGGTCTTGTACTTCTCATCGAACTGCGGGTCAAGGAGAGCTGTTGGCGCTGGCAGCGTCTTCCGATGCCCGTCCACGAGCAGCACCACGACGCTGCGCACGCCCCCGCCCCCCAGGAGATCTCGCGTTCGCCGGTTCTCACCCACGTCGTGGATGTCTCCGTCCGCTCGGACAGCGCCTCGACCCGCTCCCCGCCCAGCCGCGCCGCGACCCGCGCCGATGGCAGATCCGCCGCCTCCGAGCCCTCGGCGCGTGCCCGTCGGCACGGAAATCACTGGCGAGGGAGGAGACATCGAGATCCTCCTGACGCCCGATCCCGGCTTGGGGTTCTTCCCCAGCCGGGCGGCGCGCCCGTACCGCCGCGGAAGCTGCGAAGACAAGGCCACCACGCTCGTCCCCCTGCAGTTTTCGAGATCCGGGATCGCGCGGACTTCTGACGGGGCGTCACCCCTCCTCGTCGTGAACACTTCCCCGAGGGGCACGTTGCGGTGTAGGGGCGACAGCGACGAGTGGGTCCGCATCCTGTGGTGCAACGGCTCGGACCCGTGCACAAGCACGTGGAGCGGATCTACTCCGAGCTCGGCACCGGCGACTGCGTCCCCACAGTGCTGCGCGCCCAGGCCCACGGCCTCCTGCCGGCCCCTGCCCCGGAGGCCGGCACCGGTGGCGAGGACATCGGCCGTCGCGCGCCGTCCGTCATGAGTCGGGCCTCTCGGTGTGGGAGGTGAGGAGCGGCCTCGGCACGGCCGGGCAGCGGGCGTCCCGTGGCGGGACGCCGTAGGCGGCGGCGAAGGCGCGGGTGAATACGGCGTGGCTGCGAAAGCCCCAGCTCGCCGCGATGGTGTGGATGGGAACAGCACTCAGAAGGGGGTCGGCCAGATCGCGGCGTGCGCCTTCCAGCCGTTGGTGCCGGATCAAGGCGGTGACGGTGGTGTTCTCCGACCGGAACAGCTTGTGCAGGAGACCGACGGAGATGTGGTGGGCGGCGGCGATCGTGCCGGGCGAGAGGTCCGGGTCGCGCACGTGTGCCTGGATGAAGTGCCGGACGCGCAGGACCAGGGCGTGGTGGTGGGTGTCCGGTTCGAGGGACCGTTCGGCTTCGAGAGACCGGGCGAGCAGGGCGGCGGTGAGGTCGGTCACGACGCGTCCCAGGCGGGGCGCCGTGAGCGGGGTGAGTGTCCCGGCGTCCGTGGCCAGGCGGGTGAGGAAGGTCGCGAGGAGGCCGCCGACGCCCTCGCGGCCGGACAGGGCCCGCCCCATGACGCGCTGGGCGAGCCCCGTGGGCAGGGGAAGAGAGGCCCTGGGCAGTTCGACGATCGTGGCGCGGAATCCGCCCGGCCCCTGGCCGGCCAGGAAGTCGCGGGCCTGCGAACTGCTGGTGATGTGGAAGTCGTAGGGCTGGTAGGAGACTTCGTCCTTCCCGCTGACGGCGCCGGCCGTGCCGCGCAGGACGAGCGTGAGGTGGTAGTTCTCGGGGTCGCAGCGGCGGATGAGTTCCGGGGTGCGGCGGAACGCCACCGGCTGCGTGGTCGTGGGCCACAGATGGACGGGGCCCAGGCCCAGGACGCCGATCACGGCGTGGAAATCGTGGGGGTGTTCACTGGTGACCTCCATGGGGACGTGGATGCTGGAGGCGAGCTGGCGGAAGGCGTCGAACCGCTCTCCCGCCGGCATGTCCTCGCTGCGGAACACGGTTTGCATCGCGGGCACGTCAGGCTTCCTCCCGTGGTCACGGCATCGCGGCCGGGAACGTGACGGCGAACGTAGCGCGGATGCGTCAACATCCGATGAACGCCCGCGTCCCGGACGGCGAGGCGCTTCGGCGCGTACGGCGCACGGCACGGAGCGCCGGTCCTGATGGGGGGTGGAGGCGGTCACCGGGGGACGGTGCCGTTCACCGCCGAACTGGTCGTCGCCGAAGAAGCCGCCGGCGTGACGTTCGTCAACCCCGGCGAGGCCACCGGTCACGACGCCTGCCGGCTCCCGCGGCGCCCCCGGCGAGGTGGCCCGGGTGGAGGACCTGCCGCGCTCGTTGCGGCTGGACGGCACCGGCCGGGCCTACCGCGTGACCTGCGGGTCCACCGACTCTGCTCAGAAGGGGGCCTGCTCCGCCTCGGTCCGCGCGCTCCCTCTCCTGCCGCGTCGCACCTGCCCCCGCCACGCCCGGGCGACCGTACGGCGACACTGGTGCCCATGGAAGCTGTCTGGACGGGTGTCGTCGCGGTCGTCGGCACGCTGCTGGGTTCCGTGATCACGCATGTCTTCCAGCGCCTGGCGTCCGAGCGCGGCGAGCTGTTCGCGCGGTCGGAGGCGCTGCGGCAGGAGCGGATAGCCACGTACAGCGCGTTCGCCGCGGCGGTGGAGGACTACCGCCGGGGTCAGGCGGACCGCTGGTTCCGCAGGCTGGAGGACCCGGAGGGCGAGGCGTTCGCCGCGGCGCGGGAAGAGGCACATCGTCTGCGGACAGCCGCCCGGCAGGCGCTCTACCGCGTCAAGCTGCTCACCGATGACGACGAGGTGGTCCTCGCGGCCGAGCACGCCTACCAGTGCACGCGGGACCTGGTGACCTCCCAGGGCCGGGCGGAACGGCAGGCACGGGATGCCGAGGCCAAGCAGGCCCTGGAGGCGTTCGTGTCCCGTGCCTCGCCGCTGGTTCGCTGAGCCCGGTCCTCTGTCCTCGGCCCCGAGGCCCGCGTCGGCTCGGCGGTCCGACACCGGCGCGACACGCGGACCCCTCAGGCTTCCGGTCATGAACCGTCATTTCCTCGTCAGCCCGCCGCTCGCCGCGGTGCTCGCCGTCTCCGTCCCCGCCGCCGGTTGACCGGCGGCGGCGCCCCTCACGCTCACCGTCATGGGCGACGCGCCGTACGGGGGCAGAGCAACTCGCCGCGTACCCCGCTCTCGTGGACGACATCAACGGCGACCCCGGCGCGGCTACCGGCCACCACGGTTCTCTCCCGGTCAGTCAGGAACGAGCATCATCGCGTTGGTCAACTGGCCGAAGCCGGGCTTCCCGTACGGGCCGCCGGCCGCCTCGCCGGCGTAGAGGGTGACCGTTCGGCAGCCGCGTTCGCGGACAGTGCCGAGGAACATGGCCACAGTGGCCTCGGCGTAGCCGCGTCTGCGGTACGGCTCATGGGTGGTGAGGCTGCTGAGGTGAGCGGTACCTCCTCGAACGCGCCCAGGGTCGCCTTTCCCCACCAGTGCGGGTCGCGGGCAGCCGAAGGTGCGTTGACGGCCTTTCACGATCGCCGCCCGCGGGTTGTCGCGGGTGATGTGGCAGCGCGGACCCGCCGCGGCGCGTCCTCGGAAGACGTCACCGACTGGCCTGTTCTTCCCGGGGCTCGGCGGGCGAGCCGGCTAACGCGCCACGCGGTAGCGGAGGTAGACGACTCTTGAGCCGAAGGTGCGGTTCTCGACGAGTTCGAGGTCCACCCGGCGCTCGCGCCGGGGAAAGAACGGGATGCCGCCGCCGACCAGCACCGGGTAGACCATGGCCCGGTACTCGTCGATCAGACCCGACGCGGCTGCCCCGGCGGCGAGGGTCGCGCCGCCGATCGCGATCTCGCCCTCCCCCGGTCCGGCCCGCAACCGCTCGATCTCCTCCGCCAGGCCACCGGAGGCCAGGCGGGCATGGCCCCGCACCGCCGACAGCGTGGTGGAGAACACCACCTTGGGCAGCGGCTTCCACAGCGCGGCCCACTCGCGCGCGGCATCGTCGAGCGAGGGATCCTCCTCGGCGGTCTCCCAGTACAGCATCGTCTCGTACAGCCGCCGGCCCAGCAGGTGGACACCGACCTGTCGGATCTCGTCGATCCAGAAACGGAAGACCTCCTCGTCCGGCACCGTCCAGTCGAAGTCGCCGTCCGGCCCCACGATGTAGCCGTCCAGTGAGACACTCATCGAATAGGTCACACTGCGCATCAGAAGCCCTCCTCGACACCGGGTTCGACAGTACGACCGCCGGACACCGCAGAACTCATCGCGGATCGCGGAATCCCCGGGCCGAGTCACCCCACGAGGTCTTTTCATCGGAGCAACCCCGGTCAGGTTCTCTCATCGAGATGATCTTCGCGCAGCGGAGTGATCCGGGCGCCACGGACGGATCGGTCAGTGGTGGCCTGAGTGCGGACAGACGTGAAGCCCCTGGCAGGAACTGGTCTGCCAAGATCAAGTCCCGTTGGTCACCGATTCCGCCATGCTCGATGCCCGCGCCCGGTCGTGGAGGTCCTCGCCCGTAACCTGGCCGCCCATCGCCGCCGCCCAGCCGCGCGTCCTCCCCTGGGCGACCTCGCCCAGCCTGCGGATCGGCGCCCTCACCGCGCGCGGCCCCGTGTACGAACGACTCCGCGCGATCCAGGTGATCGACAGCCTCTTCGTTCCACGGCCGCTGCAGGAGACGGCGCTCGAACTCATCGGCTCCCCGGCCTGGCCCCGCCACCTGCGCGCGCTCGCGGACGCGCTGCGCGAGCGCAGGACCGCCGCCCTCGCCACCCTGCGGCAGGCCCTCCCCCGCCTCGTCCCGGACCGGCAGCCGCGCGGCGGCTACCACCTGTGGCTGCGGCTGCCCGAGGGCACCGACGAGAACGACGTCGTATCTGCCGCCCTGCGCGCAGGGGTGGCTGTCACCCCCGGCAGCCCCTGCTTCGCCGCCGAAGCGCCCGGGCCCCACCTGCGTTTGAGCTACGTGAGCACACCGGGCACCGGGCACGTCGAGGAGGGCATCCGCAGGCTCCGCCAAGCCTGTCCCCAACTCGGCGGCGAACCGGAGTACTAGGTGTCCTGCCCTGAGGGGTTGGGGACCGGTTGCCGGGTGGCCGGCCGCCCAGCGCGGCGTGTCGGCGGTGGTGATCGCAGGCGTGGACCGGGGCACAGCACGTGTTCTGCTGGCGCGGTGTTCCTGCGGAGCTGCCGGCTCCGCGGCCGGACGGAGATGTCCGGGACGCACCGGGCAGGGCGATCGCCGGACAGGCACGGGCCCCCGCACGTAGGCTCCTTGAGTCATGAAGGTGCTGATCTCCGCCGACATGGAGGGCATCTCGGGGATCGTGCATCCCGCCGAGACGCATCCGGACCGCTACGACTACGCGCGCGGTCGGGCGTTGATGACGGCCGAGGTGAACGCCGTCATCGCCGGCGTCCTCGACGCCGAGCGCTCCGCCACGGTGTGGGTCGCCGACGCACGTGGACCGTTCCGCAACCTGCTGCCGGAGGACCTCGACCGACGGGCGCGTCTCGTTCGTGGGCAGCCGCGCCCCTTGGGCATGCTCGGCGGGCTCGACGAACACACCGACGCGGTCCTGCTCATCGGCTACCACGCTCGTGCCGATGGCGGGCCGGCCGTGCCGGCGCACACGATGAGCGACGCCATCCTCGACGTGCGCGTGGCCGGACGTTCCGCGGCGGGCGGGGTCAGCGGCGGAGCGTGGTCTCGCGCCGCATGTGCGACAGCTTCTCGGGGTTGCGCACGGCGTACAGCCCGGTGATGAGGCCGTCGTCGATGCGCACCGCCATCACGGTGTCGATCGCGCCGCCGAGCCGGAGGATCAGCGCCGGGTAGCCGTTGACCTGGGCCGGCCGCAGCGACGCGAAGGCGGCGATCCTGCCCAGCCCGCCGACCAGCAGGCGGGCCACCTTGTCGGCACCCACGACGGGCCGCTGGACGGCCTGGACGACTCCGCCGCCGTCGCCCAGAAGGACGACGTCCGGCGCGAGGATGTCGAGCAGGCCCTGGAGATCGCCCGTTTCGGCCGCCCGCCGGAACGCGTCGAGCGCTTTCCGGGCCTCGGTCGGGGAAACGACGCCGCGCGGCCGGCGCGCCGCGACGTGCGCCCGTGCCCGGTGCGCGATCTGGCGGACCGAGGCGGGGCTCTTGTCGACGGCCTCGGCGATCTCGTCGTACCCGAGGTCGAACACCTCGCGCAGCACGAACACCGCCCGCTCGGTCGGCGCGAGCGTCTCCAGCACCAGCAGCATCGCCATCGAGACGCTGTCGGCCAGTTCGACGTCCTCGGCGACGTCGGGCGCGGTGAGCAGCGGTTCGGGCAGCCAGGGGCCGACGTAGGACTCCCTGCGGCGGCCGAGCGCGCGCAGCCGGGTGAGCGCCTGGCGCGTGGCGATCCGGACCAAGTACGCGCGCCGGTCCCGTACCGTGCCGAGATCGACAGCCGCCCACCGCAGCCAGGTCTCCTGGATCACGTCCTCCGCGTCGGCGGCCGAGCCGAGCATCTCGTAGGCGACGGTGAACAGCAGGTTGCGGTGGGCGACGAACGTCTCGGTGGCGGGGTCCGTGCGGCCGTCGCCGGCGGGCCGTCCGGTCGTGTCCTGGGTGCGCTCGCCGTGTTCGCTCGTCACCGGTCGCTCCTGCCTGTTCGTCTCGGGGGCGCCACGCGCACAAGACGCCGGTCCCCCCGGCTCTGTGACACCTGTGACCGGTGGCGCTCGTCACAGGACCGCGCCGTCACAGGCGGCGGGGCGCCGGCGTCTCGTGTTCGTCCAGTACGCCATGCACGAGTGAGGACGAGGTCATGGACGCCCGATTCAACCTGTTCGACAACGAGATCGCCGCCAAGTTCGCCAAGCGGTTCGCCAACGCCGGCCTGGTGATCCACCAGTCGCCGCTGCCGAGGTCCACGCAGGAGCTGGTGTCGCTGCGGGCCAGCCAGATCAACGGCTGCGGCTGGTGCGTCGACATGCACACCAAGGAGGCCGCGGCCGCCGGCGAGACCGCGGTCCGGCTCCATCTGGTCGCCGCCTGGCGGGAGTCCACCGTGTTCACCGACGCCGAGCGGGCCGCGCTGGCGTTCGCGGAGGAGGGCACCCGGCTCGCCGACACCCATGACGGCGTGTCCGACGAGACCTGGGGCCGGGTGCGCGAGCACTACGACGACGACCAGATCGCCGCGCTGATCGCCCTGGTCGCCCTGATCAACGCGGCCAACCGGCTGGCCGTGATCGCGCACCAACGGGGCGGCTCCTACGAGCCCGGCATGTTCGCCTCGCTCACCTGATCGGCGTCCCCGCGTCCGCGGCTACAGCGCGGCGAGCCGGCCGAATCCCTCCGACCCGTGCCCGGCCTCGATCGCCCGGCGCACCTCGGCCAGGACTGCGCCGAGGACGCCGTTGTCGAGGCCGTTCGCCCGGATGGTGCTCAGGATGTGGTCCAGGGTCGCCGCCACGGAGGTGAGCGTGGCCGCGTCGCCGGGGAAGTGCCCCGCGGCGACCTCCCCGGCGACCTGGTCGATCATGTCGGGGAGGAAACCGAGCATCGCCTTCGCGTGCCCGGCGATGTCGGCCGCGCCGATGTTCTCCGCGGCGGCGAGCCTGAACGTGTGCGTCACGCCGCTCATCGCCGTCCAGAACAGGTCCTGGAGGGCGGCGTCGAACGCGGCGGCCCGGCCGTGGTCCTCCCCGAGGTAGTGCGCGTTCTCGCCGAGCGCGGCCAGCGCGGACCGGTGGGTCTCGTAGGCGTCGCCCGGCCCGCTGTAGAACAGGGCCGCCTCGGGCCCGCCGATGGCCGCCGGGGTGGCCATGATCACGCCGTCGATGTAGTCGATGCCGTGCTCTTCCGCCCAGGCGGCCATCGCGCGCGCCTGCCGCGGCGAGCCGCCGCTGAGGTTCACCAGGGTGCGGCCCCTGAGCACGTCGGCGTCGAGGACCGACCGCGCCACCCGGTAGTCCAGCACGCACACGATGACGAGCGAGCCGGCCGCGATCGCCTCGGCGGCGGTGTCGGCGACGGTGGCGTCGAGGTCGTTCCCCTTTCCCGGGGTGCGGTTCCACACGGTGGTGGGGTGGTGGGCGGCGGCGAACGCGGTGGCCAGGGCGCGTCCCATGGGGCCGAGTCCGAGGACGGTCACGGAGGTCATGCCGGTTAACCTAAACCTTGACATTGACGTCAGAGTCAACACCGGAGTCTGGATGCGTATCGGGGAACTGGCGCGGCGGACAGGCGTCAGCGAGCGCGCGCTGCGGTACTACGAGCAGCAGGGCCTGCTGACTCCGGAACGGCGGCCGAGCGGCTATCGCGTGTACTGCGACGCGCATGTGCCGGCCGTGCGGCGGATCAGGGTCCTCCTCGCGGCAGGCCTGAGCACCGCTCAGATCCAGGAGATGCTGCCGTGCGTCGTGGATGACGAGGGTCTGCTGACACCCGGCTGCCCGGAGCTGGTCGACGGGCTGGTGCGGCATCGCCACCGGATCGACGAGGCCATCGCCGAACTGGAAGCCACCCGCGCCACCCTCGACACGATCCTCGCCGGCCGCCGCCGAGCCGACTGACCCGGAGCCACGCGGCAGGTGGCGGGTCTGTCCAGTGAGCGGCTCTGTCGCACTTTCGGTGGTGACGCGGAGCGATCGTTGTCGTCGGCCTTGCGCGTGTGACGGCAACGAGCTTGCGAGCAAGGTGTATTCGGGATTGTCTCCGTTCCGGGGCGATTCGGGCTTGATCCCGGGCCCCCGCCCGGGGTCATCCACCGGCCGTCTCGCTCGGAGCTGCTCACGGCGCAAAGGATGCGCACGGGACCTCTCTTCGCCTCTCCCGCGACCGATGGCCTGGTTCCGGATGTACACACCCTGATCAGTGCCGACTGTTTTGCCCTGCTTCCTCAGGAGGTTACGGGGTTGAGGGATGCGCTGCTCAGAGAACCGGCCGACAGAGTCCGGGACTTCGGCGATGGCGGGACACCGGATGCCGTGCTCGACGAGGAGGGGGTCAAGGCCGCCGCAGCACGGATGGCGATCGCGGGCGAAGCCCTGGACGAGCAGCGGGCGGTGGACACCGGCATCCTGTACACGCGGTAGTCGCGTAGAAGGAGTCCCCTGTGGCCAGGGGGGACCGCTGGGGCCGCCCACCGTCAGGGGGCGCGCCGTACGTCTCGCCGGTCAGGTGCGCAGGGTGTCGCTGTCCAGGTCGTGCTGGATGACCGTGCCGGTGAGGGGTCCCGCCGGTCCAGCCGGGGCGCAAGGCGCCGACGGTGCCGAGGTTGACGACATCCGACGGCGGCGGGCCGCGGGTGAGCGTCGCGGCGAGCGCGGTCACGGCGTTGACCTTGCCAATACCGGTCAGCAGGACGGGCAGGGATGTGTCGAGGAACTGGGCCTCCTCCTTGACCGCCAGCACGAGCAGGGGACGGTCACCGGTGAGGATTCAGCGTATGGGCGGCTTCCGGATTCCCTATGGTGGCGATCATGACCGAACGCTTCACGACCACACGTCTCGACCAGGCCCCCGAGGTCACCGCGCCCGACGGTTCGGCGGTACGGCCGCTGTGCGTGCTTCCCGGGGCGGCGAGCTTCGCCCAGTTCACGCTCGCACCGGGGCAGACCGCGAAAGCGGTGTCCCACGCCACCGTGGAGGAGATCTGGTTCGTCGTCTCGGGCGCGGGCGAGATGTGGCGCAGCCAGGACGGCCGCGAGGAGGTCACCGCGCTGGAGCCGGGGGTCTGCCTGACCATCCCCCTGGGCACGACGTTCCAGTTCCGGGCAGGAGGTGAGGGACTGCGGGTCGTCGCAGCGACGGTGCCGCCGTGGCCCGTGGACAGCCCGGACGAGGCCAGGTTCGAGATCGGTCGCTGGTGACCTGCCGGACTCAGCCCCCGGACCTTTCGGTTCCCGCGACGCGAGGACGTCCACGGAGAGGTCGTGCGGACGGCGAGCCGCTGTCCCGGCCTATCGCATGCGCCGATGGCCGCGGCAGCACAACGGAGCCTGGCAGGCAACGGAGAGCGTCATGTTCCCGGGCAAGCAGGACGCGGCCTGGGCACTCGACCCGGTTCGTCCACCGAATCGTTCCATACGCACCTACCGCTGCCGTGCGAAGACACCAGGCACGGACCGGGGCGCCGTTCGGATTCCATGACCGGATCACCTCCTCCGGCTTCACCTGTCTCGCGGCGCACTGCGTCGACCGGTGCCCGGGACTTCTTCGCCCTGACACCGAGCCGCTTCCGGAGCGTCTCAGCGGAGACCGGTCGTTGATGCTCCTGTCGCTGACGGGCATCTTCGCGTCGGGGCGGCCGGGACCGTGACCGTGACCAGCCGGGCGGCCCGCCACGCCGGATTCGCCCTGCCCACGGGCCCGTTCGGAGTCGTGTTCACGGCTGGGAAAGGGTTGGGAAAGGGTTGGGCGGGGTGATGCTCGGACTTGTAGCTTGCGGTGGACCGTGACACCGCCCGGCCGCACCACCTGCCCGGAGGCGGCCGGGGCTCGCTCGTCAACGCCTGCCTGACTGCTTCCGGGTCATCGGGCTCGGGGAGGAGAAGCCCACGTTCAGCCGGTGGGCGGGGCTCGTCATCGTGCTCACCCTCTGGGTCAGCGCGGGCATCACGCTGATCAGCGCCCGGTGCCCCGCCGGGGCGCCGGGCCGCACGCCGGTTGCCGGGTCTGCCCGGAGCCATGGGGCTGGCGCCGTGCCGAAGCGGGTCCGAGACCGGCCGTCTGCCGGACCGCGGGCGGGTCAGCCCGCCTGTACCGGGCCGGGCGGGGGTTGCCGGTCGGCGCTGCGGCCGGGGCGCGCCACCAGCGGCGGGACGCCAGTGCGGCCAGGGCGGCGCCGGTGGCGTTGAGCAGTACGTCGTCCACGGAGGACACCCGGTCCAGTCGCAGGACGTACTGGAGGGTCTCGACCAGGACCGAGCAGCCCGCCCCGAGCGCCAGGATCCGCGGCACCGACGCCAGCGCGGTGAACCGCATCGGGGCGAAGACGCCCAGCGCCGCGAACACCAGCAGGTTGCCGAGGATCCCGAGCGGCCCCATCGTGAGCAGGTCCACCACCGGGACCAGGCTGCAGGGCGGTGTCCGTTGCACCGGCGGGCCGGTTCCTGCTCCGGTGCCCTGCGGACGGCCGTCGCGGGGTGCCGACCGCCAGATCGGGCCGCACCGTGGGGTCACCACTCGGGCAACGCGTTGTGCCGCGGGGCGACCGGCTCCGGGCGCGGCCCGTCAGTGACCTTGACGGGCGTTGAGGCGCGCGGCCTGGCGCGTCAGGTGGTCGCGCTCGGCGAGGTTGGGTGCCTTGTGGGCCGCTTCGGCGTACAGCCGTGCGGCCGTCGCCAGGTCGCCGTCGCGCTCGTGGAGGTACGCCGCCACCGCGGCATGGCGGGGCAGGGAGTCGTCCAGTGCCGCGAGCGCCGCCAGCCCGGCGCGCGGTCCGTCGGCCTCCCCGACGGCGACCGCGCGGTTGAGCCGGACGACCGGGCTGTCGGTCAGGCGGACGAGTTCGTCGTACCACTCGACGATCTGCACCCAGTCGGTCTCCTCGGCGGTGGGCGCGTCGGCGTGGAGTGCCGCGATGGCGGCCTGGGCCTGGAACTCGCCCAGCCGGTCGCGGGCGAGGGCGGCCTGCAGGATGCCGACGCCCTCGGCGATCAGCGCGGTGTCCCACCGGCCGCGGTCCTGCTCGGCGAGCGGCACCAGGCTGCCGTCGGGCGCGGTCCGGGCGGCGCGCCGGGCGTGGTGGAGCAGCATGAGGGCGAGCAGCCCCGCCACCTCGGGGTGGTCGATCCGGGCCGCGAGCTGCCGGGTGAGCCGGATGGCCTCGGCGGCGAGGTCGACGTCGCCGGAGTAGCCCTCGTTGAAGACGAGGTACAGGACGCGCAGCACGGTGGCGACGTCGCCGGGCCGGTCGAACCGCACGCCGGAGACGGTGCGCTTGGCGCGGCTGATCCTCTGCGCCATGGTCGGCTCGGGCACCAGGTAGGCGTGGGCGATCTGGCGGGTGGTCAGCCCGCCGACGGCGCGCAGCGTGAGCGCGACCGCCGATGCCGGGGTCAGCGACGGGTGGGCGCACAGGAAGTAGAGCTGGAGCGTGTCGTCCACCGCGGACGCCGGTCCGGGCGCCGGCTCCTCCTCGACCCGGTCCTCGCGCCGGCGGCGGGCGGCGTCCGCCCGGGTCGCGTCGAGGAACTTGCGCCAGGCCACGGTGACCAGCCAGCCCTTCGGCTCCCGGGGCTGGTCGGCCGGCCGGACCCGGAGCGCCTCGACCAGCGCGTCCTGCACGGCGTCCTCGGCCGCCGCGAAGTCGGCTCCGCGGCGGACGAGGACGGTGAGCACGCTTGGCGTGAGGCTCCTGAGCAGGACCTCGTCCATCGGTGACGTCACTCCGTGATGGTGGGCGGCGCGGTCAGGAACGGGCGCACCTCCAGCCACTCGTGGATCGGCTTGCCGCCCGCCCCGGGGGCGGCCGACAGTTCCCCGGCCAGTTCGACGGCGCGCTCGTAGCTGTCGACGTCGATGATCATCCAGCCGGCGATGAGGTCCTTGGTCTCCGCGAACGGTCCGTCGGTGACCGGCGGGCGCCCCTCACCGTCGTAGCGGACCCACGCTCCCTCGGGGGCGAGCGCCTGACCGTCGACGAACTCGCCGGTCTTCTCCAGCCGGGCCGCGAAGTCGTTCATGTACTGCACATGGGCCGAGATCTCCTCCGGCGTCCACCGGTCCATCGGCACGTCGTTGACTGCGGCCGGGGCGCCGCGGTAGTGCTTCAGCAGCAGGTACTTGGCCATCGTGGTTCTCCTCGGTGCTCGTGCGACCCATTGTGGGCGCGTTCACCCCGGGGACGGAGCCGGACGCGGGTTCTCGACATCGCCGTCCGGTTTTTTTCGGGGTGTCTCGTGGACGAGTCCGGGTGAGCCTCTCGCGGGGTCCGGGTCCACAGCATGGCGAGAGCGGAGACCGGCACCGGCCAAGTGCAGCGCCTTCGTCGGTGGGGTCCCGGCGCTGCCGGTCCACCTGGGCGGGACACCGGCCCCGAACCCGGGGGCCGCCGTCGAGGATGGGTTTCCCGAGCGGCAAGCCGCTGGTCGGCGAGGTCGGCGGACTGGTCGTCACCCGGCCCCTCCCCTCCGTGCCCATCGGCTCCCGGAACGACCCCGACGGCCGCCGCTGCCACGACAGCCCCTTCGCCATGTTCCCCGGCGTCTGGCGCCACGGGGAGTGGATCACTCTCACCTCACGCGGCACCGTCGTCATCCACGGCCGCTCCGCGACTCCACCCGAACCGCAATGGCGTCCGGATGGGCTCCTGCGATATCCACGAGGTCGCCCGGAACGCCTGCCGCAGAGCGCCGAGTCCCCCGTCACCGGCCTCGGACAGCCGCACGGCGACTACGGGATGCCGCTGTTCGTCGTCCTCGCCGACGAAAGCGGCACTGGACGACGACCGCGCCGCCGTCACCTCCGCCCTGCGCGGCGAACCGTCACCCCGCCACGTCCCGGACGGGATCATCGCGGTGCCGGCAAGCGGATCGAGGTGCCCGTCAAGCGCATCCTCGGCGGCGGTGCCCCTGGAACAGGCGGTCAACCCTGACGGCGCGTCGCGGGGTGGCGGGTGAACCGCGCGGGCGGGTGCTCACACCCCGGTCTCGGCCGCGATCCGGCCCTCGCGCACCGCGCGCACCAGGGCGGCGTGGTCGGCCTCCGTGCGCTCCGCGTAGGCGACGGCGAAACGTGCCACCGCCTCGTCCAGCTCCTCGCCGCGCCCGCAGTATCCGGCGATGCCGCGCGGGTCGGCGCTGTGCGAGTGGGCGCGGGCCATCAGCGCACCGGTCATCCGCGCGTAGTCGTCGAGCTGCTCCGGAGACAACGCCGCCGGGTCGACGCTGCCCTTCCGGTTGCGGAACTGCCGCACCTGGAACGGCCGTCCGTCCACCGTCGTCCAGCCGAGGAGAACGTCGGAGACGACCTGCATGCGCTGCTGGCCGAGCACGACGCGGCGCCCCTCGTGCTCCACCGGGGGCACCGGAAACCCGGCACGCGCCAGGTGCGGGCGCAGCACGGAGGGCCGTGCCTCCTTCACCTGGAGCACCAGCGGCTCGCCGCGGTGGTCCACGAGCAGCACCACGTACGAGCGGGTCCCGACGCTGCCGGTGCCCACGATCCGGAACGCCACGTCGTGGATGGCGTACCGGCCCAGCAGGGGCCGCCGGTCCTCGGGGAGCGTGCGCAGGTAGCCGGCCAGCGAGGCGGCGACCCCGGCCGCCTCCGCGTCGGGGACGCGCCACAGGACGGGCGGGGCGTCGACGAAGCGCAGTCCGCCGTCCGGGAGCCGTTCGGTGGACTTGGCGGCGTAGCGGGCACTGGTGTTGCGCCGGGCCTTCTCCGCGACGCGCGCCAGCGTGCCCGCCAGGTCGTGGGCGTCGGCGTGCGAGACCAGCTTTTCGTCCGCGACGGCGTTCCACGCCTCGGCGGCGGACATCCGGGCCAGCAGCCGCATCGTCCTGCGGTACGAACCGGCGGCGTCACGGGCCGCCGTGCGGCAGGTGTCCTCGTCGGCTCCGGCCTCGCGCCCGGCCAGCACCAGCGAGGTGGCCAGCCGTTTGAGGTCCCATTCCCAGGGGCCGGGGGCGGTCTCGTCGAAGTCGTTGAGGTCGATGACCAGGTGGCCCCGGGCGTCGCCGTACAGGCCGAAGTTCGCGGCGTGGGCGTCGCCGCAGAGCTGGGCGGTCAGGCCCGTGGCGGGGGTGCCGTGGGCCAGGTCGTGGGCCATCAGCCCGGCGGTGCCGCGCAGGAAGGCGAACGGCCCGGCGGCCATGCGACCCACCCGGATCGGCGTCAGGTGCGGCAGCCGGGCGGCGTTCGACGCCTCGACGGCCGTCACCGGGTCCGGCCGTCCGGTGGGCACCGTGAAGGCGGCGTGGGCGGCCCGGGGCACGGAGTCCCGCAGCGCCTTGCCCTCCTCCTTCGGTGCCCCGGGTCTCCCCCGGGTGACGAACCCCTCCACGTCCGGTATCCGCTCCATGCCGCGCCCTTCTCCCGACACCTCCCGCCCCGCGCCGGGGCGGCGATCCGCAGCACCGTATCTTCCGCTCCGCGACCGGAGGCCACCGCGTCACCGGACGTCCCCACGGCCATCGGTCAGGACATCCGGCGCGGCGCGCCTGTGCCGTCGGCCTCCCGCACCATCGCGGTGTCCTCCCGGGCCCCGGCAGGCGGTCGTCGACCGCGGGATGACGCCGTCCGCAATCGGGCGTTCCTGTGAAGGCGGTCCGAGGGACGAAGGCGTGTTTGCCGGTGTCGCGGAACGCGAGGCCCGGCTCCGCCGGACCCGGCAGGGTCCCGAGCCGCGCGGACTCGGAACCCCGCCGGGGGGCGCTCACGGTGGCGGTGGCGGGGCTCCCACGGAGCGGGCGTCCGCCTTTCGCGGTGTCAGCGGGCGTGAAAGTCCGGCGCCGTGACGCGGCGCCACGGGGCAACGATGCCCCTGGTCGACCGCCGGCCGTGGTCGGTGCCGGGCCGTGCCGACCTGCTCGGGGATCGTCGACGAGAGCACGTCCCGCAGCACCCGCTGCAGATCGGGCGACGGGTCGAGACCCAGCTCGCTCTGCAGCAGGGTGCGGACCCGGTGGTAGGTCTTGAGCGCCTCGCTGCGGCGGCCGGCGCAGGCGAAGGCGGTGATGAGGCGGCTGGAGAACCATTCGTTGAGCGGGTAGGTCTCGGTGAGCGACCGCAGCTCGCCGATGATCTCGTGATGCCTGCCCAGCTCCAGGTCAGCCTGGATGCGGAGTTGGAGAGCGGACATGCGCCGCTCCTCCAGCCACACGACGTGCGCCTCCAGCGCGCTGCCCCGTGACACGTTGGCCAGCGGTGGGCCGTTCCACAGCGCGAGCGCCTCGCGGAGCACCGCCGCCGCCCGGCCGAACAGCCCGCGTTCGAGGTGGTCCTGACCGTCGCTGATCAGCCGCTCGAATATCTCGGAGTCGAGCGTGTTCTGCGGAATCCGCAGCACATAGCCGGGATGTCGGGTGATCAGCAATTCCTTTCCGGCGCTGTCCAGTCCTTCCTCGGCGAACATCCGGCGCAGATGGTAGATGTAGGTCTGGAGTGTCGTCATCGCGCTCCTGGGCGGTGTCTGCCCCCAGAGTTCTTCGATCACGGCATCGGGATTGACGATCTGGTTCGCGCGCACGACCAGCAGCGCGAGAACGCGGCGCACCTTGGGCGGCGCGCTGGCCGGTGACTGGGGCGGTGAGCGGTATGCGTGGACCTCCCCGGCGATCATCGGGCTGGGGGTCGTCGGCGTGCTCAGCCTCGCGCTGTTCCTCTGGCGGCAGGCGACGACGGAGTCACCGATCATGCCGCTGTCGTTGTTCAGGATCCCCGCCGTGCGCAACAGCTACGTCATCCAGGCCCTCCAGGGCCTGGCCCTCACCGGCGTGATCGTCTACCTGTTGACGTATCTCCAGGTCGTCCGGGACGTCAGCGCCACCGGCACCGGAACGTTCCTGGTCTTCCTCGCCGGAGGGATCCTGGTGTCCGGGCTGGTCGGTGAGCGGCTCGGCCTGCCGCTGCGCGCCGCGATGGTCACGGGCACCGCGACGGCGACGGCGGACCTGGTGCTGCTGTTCGCGTGCACCGGGACGGACACCTCGCTGTGGGTGCTCCGCGCCGAGCTGACGCTGCTGGGGCTCGGCTTCGGCCTGATGATCGGCCGGTTGATCACCGTCGTCCAGGAAGCGGTGCCGCCGCCCCGGATGGGGGTGGCCATCTCGGGCGTGCGGTTCTTCCAGTTGCTCGGCGGCGCGACCGGCGCGGCTCTGCTGGGTACGGTGCTGCGCCGGCTGTTCGAGGCCGAGGAGCGCGGTGTCGAGATGACGGCCATCCCGACGCTGAGCGGATCGGAACGCGCGAGCGCCGCGACCGCGTTCACCGACAGCCTGAGCGTCGTGTTCGGCGTCGCCGGGCTCTTCATGGCGCTCGCCGTGCTGTTCTCCACCCGGCTGCGCCGGCCGGATCCGGCCGGTGCGGAATCGGCTCCGCCCGAACCGGCACCGGATCCGGCCGTCCGCTCCGCGTAGCGCACGGCCCCGGCCGCGGCACGCTCCTCGGCCGACGGGTCAGTTGTCGCAGGGACGGTCGCAGCAGGAGGGGGCGCGCGTGACGCAGATGGTGACGGTGTCGGTGTTGCCGGTGGGGTCGGGGTCCTTCTCCTCGCCGCGCACGGTGGCGGTGTTGGTGAGAGGGCCGGCCGCGGTCGCCTTGGCCCGCAGGGTGAGGGTGGCGGAGGCCCCGTCGGCGAGGGTACCGATGGTCCACAGTCCGGTGTCCGGGTCGTAGGTGCCCGGGGAGCCGGTGGCGGACAGGAAGGCGAGGGTGTCGGGGAGCGGATCGGTGACGGTGACGCCGGTGGCCTGGTTCGGGCCGGAGTTGCGGACGGTGAGGCGGTAGGTCACGGTCTGGCCCACGGTGACGGTGGTGGCGTCGGCCGCCTTCACCACGGTCAGGTCGGCGGCCGGCCGGACCTCCGTGACGGCCTCGCCGGATGTGGCGGTCAGCGGCTCGGGGGTGGGTCCGAGACGGTTTTCGTAGGTGGCGGTGGCCGTGTTGGCGATCAGCCCGCCCGCGGCGGCCTCGTCGATGGTGACCCGGTACTCCACCGTGGTCCCCGCGGGCAGCGTCTCGGTGTTGGGCAGGCTGCCCGGCTGCGCGCCGGAGGCGCCGTCGCCCAGATGGAAGACGACACGGTTGTTCCCGGTGTCGAGGTACGCCTGGTCGTCCCCCTCCTGGTCGCTCTTGGGGCCGGCGTTCGGACCGTCGACGATGCGCAGGGAACCGGGCAGGTACGTCGTGCCGGCCGGGATGACATCGGTCAGCGTGAGGGCTTCGGCCGCGCCGCCGCCCTCGTTCCGGGCGGTGACGCGGTAGGTGAGGACGTCGCCCACCTCCAGCGGGCCGACGGGGACGGCCTCCTTGGTGAGCACCACGAGAGGAGCGGTGCCGAAGAACACCCCGTCCAGGAAGTTCCCGATCCCCTGGTTCCCGCCGGCGGCCGACACGGAACGGAAGGCGAACCGGGTCGTCGTCTGACCCGCCGGCACGGTGTAGGTGCCGGTGTAGCTGCCCCAGGCGGTGTTGCCGTCGGTGAAGCGCCGCTGCTCGACGACCGCGCCGGGGGCACCGATGTCCAGCGCCATGGTGTCCTCGCCGTTGCGGCCACGGTGGTACAGCCGCCAGTACAGAACCGAGCCGGGGGTGGTCGGCAGGTCCTGGTAGAGCGTGGCGACCTGGTTGGCGTTGAGCTC
Organism: Streptomyces sp. URMC 129; assembly: GCF_051386415.1. Taxonomy (NCBI): domain Bacteria; kingdom Bacillati; phylum Actinomycetota; class Actinomycetes; order Kitasatosporales; family Streptomycetaceae; genus Streptomyces; species Streptomyces sp. URMC 129. The sequence goes on along the minus strand of NZ_JBPQTQ010000024.1, from coordinate 12,107 downwards.
GGCGAACTGGTCGCCGTCCGCCGCGGGCACGCCCTGGAACCCGGAGTGCCACAGCTCGATCATGTGATCGGTCGCCGTGGTACGCCAGCCGGGGACCCGCTTCGGCGCCTGCGTCTGCGACGTGTCCGGCAGAATCTCGTAGTTGGTGACGACCGGCTGCTCGAAGCTGCCGTTGACCAGCGCTACACGGATCGGGGCGGGTATGGTCACTGACTTCCCCTTCCTTCGGCTCGGCACTGCCCGGTCGCGCCGCCGGCCGGACGCGCGGGGACCGGCGCGGCGCGCGGGTGGAGCACGGGAAGCACAACACACGCGGCGCGGAGCGGAAAGTGGCCGGGGTGTGGTCCCGGCCAATCCCGCCGGGCGGGGTTGCCCGGCCCCCTGCCCCGTGGGTGAACGGCGTGTCGCCTGCACAGATCACCGGGGGCGGCGCTGACGGCGCGTCACCGCCTCGCCGGGACCGGCGGTCACACCCCGGCCGGATGACCGAAACGCTCATCGGACCGGCCGGAGGGCGGCGGTACGGCGGCGGGTCGCCGGGCCGGAGACCGGATCCGCTTATTGAAAACGAGTACCGTTATCGTAGGATGGGTCTCCACGGGGCGAAGGCCGCGGCCCCGCCATGAACGCCGGACGACGCCGGAAAGAGGCCAAGGGCATGCCGACCGCCGATCCCTACGCGCTGTCCGCGCCGTACATCGATCCGCTCATCGCCGGGTTCTGGCAGGAGATGTCGGGCCCGCTGACGGCGGAGCTGCGGGCCTTGACCGCCCGGTCGGGGCCGGTGGTGGACGTGGGCGCCGGATCGGGGCGCGGGGTGCGGCTGGTGCGTTCCGCGCTGCCCGGCGTTCCGGTGCTGGCGGTCGAGCCGTCCCCGGCGCTGCGCACGGCGCTGTTCGCCCGGCTCATGGACGACCCGGGGGCGTGCCGGGACGTCACCGTGATCGCCGCCGGCGCCGAGGAGTTCGACATGCCGCCGGGCCTGCGCGGCCTGCTGGCGTTCAACGTCATGGGCCACCTTCCGCCACCGGAACGCCGGCGTCTGTGGCAGCGGATCGCGACCTGTCTGGCACCCGGAGGCGCGGCGTTCGTCAACAACCTCCCGCCGCACACGGCCACCGCCGTGCCCCCGTCCCGGGGCGGCGCCTTCCGCGCGGGAGACCTGCGCCACGAGGGCTGGGCCGAGGCGGAGCCGGCCGGCGAGGACTGCCTGACCTGGCACATGACCTACACGACGCTCCGCGACGGCCGGTGCGTGTCCTCGATCCGCGTGGACTACCACTGGTGGGTGGTCACCGAGGAGGAGCTGCGCGCGGAGTGGGCCGCGCACGGCCTGCGCGCCCGCACCGCCGGGGAGGGCCACGCCGCGTTCTTCGTCCTCGAAGCCCACGGCGGCTGAAGCCACCGGAGGCGGTCCTCGGCGGGGTGACGCCCACGCAGCCCGGTGGCCGGGGCGGTCCCGCCGTGGCCCCGGCCGTCGGGGGTCACCGGCGTGTACGGCGGCGCGCGCCCAACGGCGCGCTGCCCGCCGGCTGGATGAACTGGAGTTCCAGGGCGGGCGGCGGCTCGGCCACGCCGGGGCCGCCGGCGGCGGCCCAGCGCAGGATGTCGTCGACACAGGCGTCGTCCATGGCCCAGCCGATCCAGGTGGCCCTGCCGCCGCCCCGCCGTCCCGCTCCGGACGGCCGGATCACGACGACATCGGCGTGGCCGCAGGGCCCCAGGCAGTCGGTGGTCCGGACCGTGAAACGTCCGCCGGAGGCGACGGCGGCTGCCCGCATCCGGTCCAGGTGCCGCTCGTGACCGGTGCCGGGCCGCACGGCGGGGTTGCCGCAGCAGCACCCCCGGCACACGATCACCGCGCAGGGACGGTCGCGGGCGGCGCCGATCAGGGTCCGCGGGCCGGGACCGGCCGTCACAGGCCGGTCCGGGACGGCAACCGGTGGGCCCGCACCCGGCCGTCGCGGTGGGCGGCGATCAGGAGGCCGGGTCCGGCCCAGGCCAGCGCGGCCACGGCCGCCTCGCCCCGCAGGGTGCGGGCCGGGCGCAGCCGGGCCCCGGGGTGCCCGGCGGACGCGTGCCACAGGGCGACGGTGCCGTCGTCACCGCCGCTGGCGAGCTGTCCGGCCGAACCGGGCCGCCAGGCGAGGGCGGTGACGGTCTCGTGGGCCTGCAGCGAGCGGGGCGCGGTGCCTGCCGGGCCCTTGCCGGAGAAGTCCCAGACCGTCACGTCCGGGGCGCCGTCGGCGGCGAGCCAGCGGCCGGTGTCGTCGAAGGCCAGGCGGGCGACCTTCTGCGGGTAGCCGGACATGGTGAGTTCGCCGCCGTCGCGGGTGCGCCAGATGTGGATGGAGGCGTCCTGGTTGCCGCTGCAGATCCATCGGCCGGTGGGCGCGACGGCCAGCGCGAGGTGCGAGCCGATGTACGGGTACGTCGCGACCGGCGCCGGGGTGTGGCGTTCGTGGGCGCGCACGGCGCCGTAGGCGGCGACGGCCAGGCGGCGGCCGTCGCGCATCCAGGCCAGGTCGGTGACGGTGCTGGCGGCGGGCTCGGTGGTCCACACCTCGCGGCCGTCGGCGGCGAGGACGAGGGCCCGGCGGCCGGAGGCGACGGCGACGCGCCCGGAGTCCGCCCAGGCGGCGGTGGCGGACCAGGTGCCGGTATCGGGCGCGGTGATCCGGCCGTCGGCCCGCCGCCACAGCGCGTATCCGGTGGGGCCGGTGGCCGCCAGGTGCCCGGCGTCGGGGCTGAGGGCGACGCTCAGCAGCCCGCCGGGCAGGCGCAGGGCCTCGGCGCCGTCACCGGTGGCCGCGTCGAGGATCCAGGCGATGCCGGCGGCTCCGGCGACGGCGAGGTGGCCGCCGCGCGCGCTGAGCCCGACGGGCGCGTCGTCGACGGTGGTGCTCCAGGCGGTGCCCAGGCCGGCGCCGGGCGCGGTGGTGGCGCTCACGCGGCGGCCCCGGCCGGGGTCAGGCAGGCGGCGAAGTCGCGTTCCAGGGCATCGCGGTCGAGGTTGCGGCCGATGAAGACCAGCCGGTTGCGGCGGGCCTCGCCGTCCTGCCAGGCGCGGCCGAACTCGCCGTCGAGCAGCATGTGGACGCCCTGGAAGACGTACTGCCGGGACTCGCCGGCGAGGGCGAGGATGCCCTTGGAGCGGAAGATGTCGGCACCCTGGGTGCGCAGGAGGGTGCCCAGCCAGCGGTTGAGGCGGTCCTCGTCGAGCTCGCCGGGCAGGTCGATGCCGACCGAGGTGACGGTGGTGTCGTGCTGATGCTCGGTGTCGGTGAGGAAGGCCGGGTCGTCGGCCAGCACCCGGTCCAGGTCGAACGCCCCGACGTCCAGGATCCGGCGGAGGTCGAGCTTCGCGTGCCGGGCGGGGATGATCTGGACGGGGGTGTTGATGGCGCGGATGCGGGCGGTGACCTCGGCGATGGTCGCCTCGTCGGCGAGGTCGGTCTTGTTGAGCACGACGCGATCGGCGAAGGCGATCTGCTCGACCGCCTCGTTCTCCACGCCTTCGGGCTTGACCTCGTCCAGGTGGCGCAGGACGTGGGCGGCGTCCACCAGGGTGACGATGGCGTCCAGGCGGAGCCGGGCGGCGATCTCGTCGTCCATGAAGAACGTCTGGGCCACGGGCGCGGGGTCCGCGAGTCCGGTGGTCTCGATCAGGATGTGGTCGAACTTCTCGCGCCTGCGCATCAGCGCGCCGAGGATGCGGATCAGGTCGCCCCGCACGGTGCAGCAGATGCAGCCGTTGTTCATCTCGAAGATCTCTTCCTCGGCATCGAGCACGAGGGCGTCGTCGATGCCGACCTCACCGAACTCGTTCTCGATGACGGCGATCCGCAGACCGTGGTGCTCGGTGAGGATCCGGTTGAGCAGGGTGGTCTTGCCCGAGCCGAGGAAACCGGTCAGCACGGTGACGGGCACCCGGTCGTCCGCGGGCCGGCCGGGTCCTCCGGATCGGTCGGGTCCTTCCGCCGGGGCCGCTTCCGGGGCGGGCGCGGTGTCGGTCATGGGGTCAGGCTCCTTCGGGTGCGGTGGCGAGCAGGGTGCGCACGTCGTCATCGGTGACCTGCTCGACGGGGCGGTGCAGGGTCCAGCGGCGGGCAGGGCCGCCGGGCGGCAGGACGGCGATGACCGTCTCCAGCGGTGGGCAGCCCGGCTCGGCGCAGGCGAGCTGCTGGATCACCACGGCGGTGTCGTCGTCCAGGCCGAGCAGATGCCGCACGGTCTGTTTCAGTGCGGACATCCGGGCCGGCGGGCGGGGTGGGCGGGCTCCGAGCGGCATGGCGGTGCTTCCTGGTCGGCGTGGGTGATTCCGTCGCCCCCGGCGGCCCCGGCGGCCCGGGGGGCGGGATCGGCGTGACCGGCCGGGGCGGAACGACCGGGGACGGCGGGCCGGCAGCGGGCGCAGACGCCGGTGAGTTCGACGGTGTGCTCGACGGCGGCGAAGCCGGCGTCCGCCCCGACCCGGTCCGCCCAGGCCTCCACCACCTCGGAGTCCACCGGCCGACTCCGGCCGCAGCAGCGGCAGATGAGGTAGTGGCGGTGTCCCCCGGCGGGACGCACCCGGTACAGCCGCTCGCCGGCCTCGTCACGCACGACGTCGGCCCGCCCGCACGCCTCCAGCTCGCGCAGCGCGCGGTAGACGGTGGTCAGCCCCACGCCTGCCCCGTCCGCGGCGAGACGGGCGTGCAGTTGCTGGGCCGAGAGGAAGTCGGGGCAATCCGCGAGGACATGGAGAACGGCTGCCCGCTGACGCGTCGTTCGCCCGGCGGGCAGCGCATGCGCCACGTCCTCGGCCGTCCGGCAGCCCACGGCGGATCACCCCCAACTCGATCGTCGGCACCGGGTCAGGACTCTACATGAAAATGAATTCCATTTGCCAAGAGGAGTCGTGGGCGGCGGCACCGCGGTCGGGCCGGGTGGGTCAGGTGGTGCGGTAGGCGTCGATGATGGTCTGCGTCATGGAGTTGCCCTGGGCGTCCTCGACCTCCGCGCGGAAGGAGACGGTGCCGCCGGCGGGCGGGTTGGTGACCCGGATCCGGTCGTCGCTCAGGACGCGGGCCCGGGACCAGGTCTCACCGCCGTCGTAGGAGACGTCGATGGCGAGCGACGCCAGGTTTCCGTCCGCCGCCGACCCCTCGACGGTGAACGGCACGCGGAGGGTCTCACCCGCCGGGGAGGTGCTGTCCAGCGCGAGGCGTGGGCTGAAGCGGACCGAGGAAGCGGGCAGCCGGACGGTCTCGCCGTCGGGCCCCGCGGCGGAGGTGAAGGTGTAGGCGGTGGTGATCTCCGTGCTGACCGAGGTGTGCGGGACAGGCTCGGCCGCCGCCCCGGACAGGCCCTCGGTGAGGCCGCCTTCGGAATCCCCGGGGTCCACCGCCCGCGCCGCCGGGCGCACCGTGCTGACCAGTTCGTACGCGGCCTCGTCCGGCGGCACGTCGAACCGCGCCCGGTCGATCGAGGTGTTCCAGCTCCGGTACTCCTCGCCGTCGCGGTAGAGCGTGGTCGTCGCCCGGAAGGAGGGGGCGAAGCCGAGGTGCCCGGCGCCGTCCGAGAACGGCCGCACCAGTCCGTGGATTTCGTTGCCGGTGCGGAACAGGCCGGTCTCGGGCAGGCCGGTCATGGGGCCGAAGACGCCGACGTTGAAGGTGGTCCGGTAGCGCTCGCCCGCTTCGTATTCGGTGGGCTCGGATTTCGCCGAGTACCCGTACGAGAGGTCGTCGAACTGGTAGAAGTCCAGCCTCCACGGGCCTTCCGCCGCCTCGACGAACACGTCGAGGGTCTGCGGGAGTTCGCGTTCCCGCTGGAAGACCATGTCGCCGCCGGATCCCTCGACCGGCTCCGCGCTGAGCACACCCCGCAGACCGGGGACGGAGGCGCCGAGACCGGTGGTGATCCGGGCCAGGTCGCCGCGCCGGGGGTGCTCGGTCAGTCCGTGGAAGAACGCGTCGGGGTTGTACTCGGCGGTCTGGTACAGGCGTTCGCCGGTCTCCCAGGTGCTCGCCGCGCTGCCGGCGACCCGCCAGCGCTCCGACTCGGGGCCGAGGTACGCGGTGCGGATGCCGTCCGGCATGCCGGTCATGGTGACCGAGTGGCCGTACGGGACCGGGAAGTCGAACCAGATCTCCAACCCGACCGTGAGGCTGGTCAGTTCGGCCTCGTCATCGGGGACGGCCATGCTGATGTCACGGGCCTCGGCCGCGTCGAGGGTGAGGGTCGTGTCCTCGGTGATCACGGTCGACGGCCGCACCAGCCAGTCGAGGCCGGTGTACTCGTCCGAGCCGGGCCGGTGATAGCCGATCATCGCCGTCATCAGGTACTCACCCGGCGGCAACTGGACCGTGCCGTCCCCGCTGGAGACCGAGTAGGACTCGATCGGGCGGCGCGTCAACTCGTAGAAGGTGGCGCGCCAGCTCGTCGCCGCGGCACCGTCGCGGTCGGTGGCCTCGACGGTGAGCGTGACCGGATTCACCGCCTCCTCCGCCTCCCGCGTCGCCTCTGTCGCCTCGGCCGTCCCGGAGATCCCGGACCGTTCGGTCAGCTCGGGGGGCAACTCCGGGAGCGGGTCGCCCAGATCGCTGATCTCGCGGTGGTCACCGAATTCGGTGGTGATCACGGTGGTCGGTTCCGGGTCGTCACCGATCAGGCCGATGTGCCGACCGTCGTCGGCGGTGATGACGCGGGGGGCGTCGCCCGAGGTCCCGTCCTCCGCCGCGCCCGCCGGCCCGGTCACCGTCGCGGCGGCGGCCAGGGCCGCCAGCGCCGCCGCGGCCGTGGCGAGGAAGAGCCCGCGTCTCTCCCGGTGCCCGCTCCGGTCCTTTCCCCCTCGTTCCTTGCTCCTCACACGTCCTCCCCAGGAGTGATGGCAGCGAGGAGCGGCTACCCCCCGCGCTCCTCAGGATGCGTGCGGGGACAGGGTATTCAGCCGCGCGGGAATGCGGAGATGAGGTGTGGGAGACATGAAGACACGTGGCCGTTGACAGGGTTCACGCGCCCGGCACGCGGGGCGGTGAACGTCCGGCCGGGGGGGCATCGTTCGTCCGCACCGCCCTTGGGGATGCGGCCCGTCTCGCGCATGCCCCGGGCAACCGTGTCGTCGCGCCGAGCGGCGGGCGACGTGACGCCGCGGGCCGCCGGTTGAGGCGACACGGCCGGGCGTCCCGGGAGGCCCGTCTCCTGTGTCGTGGCGGTGCGGCCCTCCGCGGTCCGCCGAATGTGGCACACCGTCAGGTCTCGCTGCCCGCGCCCCGGTCGATGGCGTCGGCGTGTTCCCTGAGCCAGGCGATCTCATGGTGCAGCCAGGTGCCCGGGCCGACGGCGCGTCCGGCACGGTCGTGGAAGTCGCGCTCGGCCTCGACCCGGGCGACGATGCGCCCGCCGAAGCCCCGGCGGGCCTCGTCCGCGAGTCCGTACGCGCCGAGAAAGGTGCGCAGGAGGGCCAGTTGGCGGTCGAGAGGACCGGCGATGTCGGCGCCCAGCAGCCACAGCCAGGCGGCGTAGGCGAGGTCACGCGTGCGGGGGCCGGGAGCGGCCTGGTCGAAGTCGAAGGCGGAGGCGGGAAGCCCGTCGACAAAGGTGACGTTGAGCGGCGAGAAATCGTTGTGGCACACCGTCTCCTCGCCGCCCGCGATCGGCGCGCCGGCGGTCGCGTCGTGCAGTCGGCGCAACAACCGTGCCGCCGCGGTGATCTGGGCGGGCGACCAGTCACGGGCCTGAAAGGCGGTCCGCGTCTCGCCGTGCTGGAAGCCGAGGATCTCGCGGCCCTCGGCATCGGTTCCGAGCAGCCTCGGCGCGGCGTCGCAGCCGACGTCCTCCAGGTGCCGGAGCAGCCGGTGCACAAACGGCGAGTGCGGCCCGACCGGCCGCCGCACCGTGTCCCCGACGCGGACGACTCCCTTCGTGATCCGGCCTCCGGTCAAGGGAATCTCCAACTCCTGTGCCACGGGCGTCAGCATAGACACCCCGGCGGGGTGCGCCGGCCGGTGGCGCGTGCGGCGCGGATCGCGTACAGCGCGTCAAGGGCCGTGGTCCCCTCGTCAAGGACACCCCGGGGGCGGCCCCGGCACACTCGGTGCTGCGGCAGGGCGCCGCGGAATTCCGGGGGTGAGTTCGGGCGAGCACGGTGCGAGGGATCGGACGGGTGGCCGCGGCCGTGGGCCTGGTCGCCGCGTTGGGCGTTGGCGGTGCGTCCACCGCCGCGGCGGACCAGGACCGGGCGGCGCACGTCGGGGTCCTGGCCCGGTACCAGGGCGGGACGATCAACCTGGCGGAAGGCTGGGAGGACGCCAGGATCTGCCACCAGCGGGAGAACGGCCAGGTCCACTGCTACGGCAGCGAGGCCGCCTACCGGGCCGGGGAGGACCTGCCCCCGGCCCGTTCCGGGGACGGCACCCTGGCCGGCGAGGACTACCCGCAGAACTACGTCTGTCTGTGGGACGGGGCCGGCTACACCGGGCCGCGGCTGCAACTCCCGGCGGTCGGCGGCGCTCATGTCCTGAGCGACTACGGCTTCGAGGACCGCGCCACCGGCGTCGTCAACCGTTCCGGCATGTTCGCACAGATCGTCGACGACGGGTACGACGATTTCCCCAGCCTCGGAGTCCCGCCCGGTCCCGGGTTCCCGGATCTGAGCCGGCAGGCCCACCCGCACGGCGGCTCCTGGGACAACCGCGCCGACCTCGTCCGGACGGGCTGAGACCGCCGCCCCGGGCGGTGGTGCCCCCAGGGCGGGCGACCGGTCGTCAGGAACGTCGCGTCCACCGCGTCGGGTGGTGCGTGCGTGGGTCGTCGCGACGGGCGACCGCGGCACCATGGGGTCAAGGCGAGCAGCGGCCATGACGTCCGGATGCGCACCGGTCCGGCACAGGGAAGGCCCGAGGAGGACCGCACGCGTGCTCGACGCGGCGTGCGGCGACGGCCCCTCGGGCCGCCTCGTCCGTCGCCCGGCGGTTCAGAGGCTGGTGAGCAGGGCGTCGAGTGGGGCGGGTACGCGGTCGGGGTCGAGGGCCTCGACGAGAGCGCGGCCGTAGTGGATCTTCCGCCCCTTCTTCGTGCCGAGGAAGCGCCGCATCTGCTGCTGTGGGGTGCGGCCCCGCTGTGCGGGCTGGCGCAGGAAGGTGTGCAGGGCGCGCAGGTCGCCCTCGGCCCGGACGACTTCCTCCACCCGCGTCATCCCCAGCGCGCGGATGAGCTCGTCCTCCAGATCCGCCGCGCAGACGAAGAACGTCTGCTCGCCCTGCCAGCCGCGGGCGTAGAAGCCACGCTCGGCCTCGTCGCACAGTCCCGCCAGGCGCAGGTCCAGGCCGGTCGGCCCCAGGAGACGGGCGAAACGCCCGACGCCCATCGCACCGCCCATCGACAGGACACACACTCCCTCGGCCGCCAGGTCCCGTCCGCGCCCGGCGGCCAGCGCCCCGACCGCCGCCGCGTCGCTCGGCCCTTCGAGCAGGACGACCGCCCGGACCGGCAGCCGCACGGCCAGTTCCCGCGCGGGAGCGCCGGGTCCACCGGCCGCCCACCCGGCGACCGCCTCCCGGAACGCCCCCATGTCAGCCATGACACGAGTCTGCGCCCTGCCTCGCCACCGCGGTAGGGAATTCCCGCCCGGGTGGGGGCGGAAGTCCGCCGGGAAGGGACGGGTGGCGATGTCCTCGGGCGGGACGCCATCGGGCCGGGGCGCCGCGGCCGTATCCCGGGCCGCGGGGCCTACCAGTCCTTGCCCGCGCGCAGCAGGTGGTCGCGGACGAGCGCGACGTGCGGGTTGGCGGGGGCGCCGGGCCGCTGGACGAGGAAGACCGTGTTCAGCGGCGGGTCCTCCGGGTCGTGCAGCGGAACGACGGCGCCCGAGGCGAGCTCGGCCAGGCACAGGTAGCGCGGCAGCACGCTGAACCCGGCGCCCGCGGCCACCGCGGCGAGCACCCCGCGCAAATCGGGCACCGTCACGGCGGCCTGCCGGGTCAGCCGCTGGCCGAAGACGTAGCGCCAGTAGCGGCGCGCGATGGGCAGGTCCTCCGCGTACGTGATCAGCGGCACGGCGTCCAGCGCCGCCGGTCCCTCCTCCGCCACCCGCCGCGGAGCGCCGATCCGCCGTGCCCACCCGGGGGCGGCGACCAGCACGAACTCCTCGTCCATCAGCGGCACGGCCTCCAGGCTCCGCCCGCGCGGCCGGGTGCTGGCGATCACCAGGTCGTGGCGCCCGGCGCGCAGCTCCGCCAGCAGCGGATCGGTCAGGCCCAGGGTGACGCGCAGCCGCACGCCGCGCCCGGCCAGCTCCGCCAGCCCGGGCAGGACGCGCGCGCCCATCACCTCGGCCGGGCCCGCCAGGTGCACCGGGCCCGGCGCCGCCGCGCCCGGCCCCGGGCCCTCACCCGCGGCGGCGGTCAGCGCGTCCAGCGGCGGGGTGAGGCGGGCGGCCAGCTCGTCCGCGTAGGGCGAAGGCGCCACGCCCCGCGGCAGGCGTTCGAACAGCTCGCGCCCCAGCCGCCGCTCCAGCGTGCGGATCTGGGCCGTGACGGTCGGCTGGGACAGGCCCAGCAGGTGCGCGGCAGCGGTGAACGAGCCGGCCCGGTGCACAGCGACGAAGGTACGCAGGAGGTTCAGGTCGACCGGCCCGCCGGGGGTGGGCCCCGCCACCCGCTCGGGCCCCTCGGGGTGTCGGTGCGGCACGCGGACGACTCTAGGCCCTCCCGCGCGGGGTACCCGTCCGGCGCCCGGCCGGGCACCCATCGGGATCCCGATGGGAGACATCGCGGGCGCTATTGGTGTCCCTGGGGCAGTCCGTCCTACGGTCGGGGCATCGGCACCCTGACGGCCCCGGGCGGCGGAGACCGCCGCGCGACGGCCGAGAAACCACCGAGAGACGCGGAGCACCGCACATGTCGAAGATCCTGTTCGTGATGACCGGCGCGGACCACTGGACGCTGAGGGACGGCACCAAGCACCCCACCGGCTTCTGGGCCGAGGAGGCCGTCGTTCCCTACCGGGCGTTCACCGCCGCCGGCCACGAGATCACCGTCGCCACCCCGGGCGGCGTCGTCCCGGCCGTGGACCGCGCCAGCCTCGCGCCGGAGGTGAACGGCGGCCCCGAGCAGGCCGCTGAGGTCGCCGCGGCACTGGAGGCGATGCCCGAGCTGAAGCGCCCGGTGAGGCTGGAGGACGTGGAGGTGACGGACCACGACGCCGTCTTCTACCCCGGCGGCCACGGCCCGATGGAGGATCTGGCGGACAGCGCCGACTCCGGGCGACTGCTGGTCCGCGCGCTGGACACGGGTACGCCGCTGGCCGTGGTCTGCCACGGGCCGGCCGCCCTGCTGGCCGCCACGCGCGAGGACGGCACCAACGCGTTCGCCGGCTACCGGCTGACCTGCTTCACCAACGCGGAGGAGACCCAGGCGGGGCTGGCCGGGCAGGCGCCCTGGCTGCTCCAGGACCGGCTGGTCGAGGCAGGGGCGGACTTCGCCGAGGGCGAGCCGTGGGCCCCGCACGTGGTCACCGACCGCACCCTGGTCACCGGCCAGAACCCGGCCTCCTCCGCCCCGCTGGCCGACGAACTGCTGCGAAGGCTGGCCTGAGACCATGCCGGCCCGGCCCGGCGGATCGTTCCCGCTTCCGGTCGTTCAGGAAGGTCCCGGGTGCCGCGCCTGGATCGCCGGGCGTCCCGACCGCCGTGGTGCCCGGCGCGGCAGCGCGGTGACGAGCAGCGACAGCACGGCCGTCGTGGCCATGGCCCGGCCCACCCTGTGCGCGGCCCCCGGCAGCGGGGCGGGGCCCCGGGCCGGTACCGGACCGAACGCCTGCCCGCGCATGTCGTCGCGGGCGTGCCGCACCAAGCGCTCCCGCGACGGCGGCGAGGCCGCGCACCCGGAGACGGAGAGCCCGGCACGTGCCGCGGCCACGGGCCTCGGCCGTGCCGGCGGGAGCGGCGCGCGCAGCGACGGGATCAGGCGGTCGCGGGATTCCTCCGGGACGAAGCGCCCGGTCCACGATGCCCCCGGTGAGCATGCCGACCGCCCCGGCCGTGAGCAGCTGTCCGGCGTGCTCCCCGGCGGGGGGCCGGTGACGGGCTGAGCGGTGAGGGGAGGCGTCGGGCGGCGCGGGGG
>NZ_JBPQTQ010000023.1:0-53444 GCF_051386415.1 Streptomyces sp. URMC 129 | reverse complement strand
ACCCGGAAGCTAAGCCCTCCAGCGCCGATGGTACTGCATGGGGGACCGTGTGGGAGAGTAGGACACCGCCGGACAATCTTTGATGGGACCTCTGGTTCCCCAGCGTTCATGCTGGGGAACCAGAGGTCCCTTTTTTGTTTTGTGCAGTGTGCATTTCTGGAAGGCAGGAAACACGTCGATGTCGAATTCGGACGAGGAACGCCCCACAGGATCGGCGCGTGGTCCGCGTCGCGATGACCGGCGTGCGGGGCCTCGTGTCGCCGGACGGGGCGAGCGAGAGGGACAGCGCGCCGGCTTCCGGCGTGGAGAGCGCGATGACCGGCCCCGTGAGTACCGGCGGGATGAGTACCGGCAGCGCGATGACAGGGATCGGCGCGACGTGCGCCGTGACGACCGGCCGCAGGGTGACCGCCCCCGTGAGTTCTACCGCCGTGACGACCGGCCGCGCGGCGGCGGTTACCGGCGTGACGACCGCCCGCAGGGCGACCGCGTTCGAAACGATCGCCGTGATGTCCGGCGCGATGACCGGCCGCGCGATGACCGGCCGGGTGGCGACCGTCCCCGTGAGTACCGCCGCTACGACCGCCCGCAGGGCGAGCGGGATCGCTGGCGCGGCGACGACCGCCCGCGTGACTCCTTCCGGCGGGACGACCGCCCCCAGGGGGACCGTGACCGTCGTGGCTTCCGCGACGACCGGCCGCGCGACGAGCGCCGCGATGTCCGGCCGACGGACGACCGGCCGCGCGACGAGCGGTCCCGTCCGCCGTTCCGGCGTGACGACCGGCCGCAGGGGGACCGTGACCGTCGTGGCTTCCGTGACGACCGGCGCGACTTCCGGCCGCAGGGTGACCGGCCCCGCGACTCCTACCGGCGTGACGACCGGCCGCGTGAGTCCTACCGCCGTGATGACCGGCCGCGTGAGTCCTACCGCCGTGATGACCGGCCGCGTGACGACCGGCGCGACTTCCGGCCGCAGGGTGACCGGCCCCGCGACTCCTATCAGCGTGACGACCGGCCGCGTGACTCCTATCGGCGTGATGACCGGCCGCGTGAGTCGTACCGCCGTGACGACCGGCCGCAGGGCGACCGCCCGCGTGAGTCGTTCCGGCGTGACGACCGGCCGCAGGGCGACCGTCCCCGTGAGTCGTTCCGGCGTGATGACCGGCCGCGTGAGTCGTACCGGCGCGAGGAGCGGCCGGGTGGGCGTGATGTCCGTGGGCGGCGTGACGACCGGGGTGGGCCGCCGCGTGGCGGGTTCCGCCGGGACGGGCTGCAGCGGCGTCCGGACCAGGACCGTTTCCGTGACCGGGACCGGGAGCGGGAGCCGGTCAGGCGACTGCCCATCCCCGACGACGTGACGGGTGACGAAGTCGACCGTTCCGTGCGGCAGGAGCTGATGAGCCTGCCGAAGACCCTCGCCACCGACGTGGCCAGGAACCTCGTCATGGTGGCCAAGCTGCTGGACGAGGACCCGGAGCGGGCGTACGGCTACGCGCGCATCGCGCTGCGGCTCGCGTCGCGGGTGGGCGCGGTGCGCGAGGCGGCCGGGTTCGCCGCGTACGGGGTGGAGAAGTACTCCGAGGCGCTCACCGAGTTCCGCGCGGCCCGGCGGATGACCGGCTCGGTGCACCTGTGGCCGCTCATGGCCGACTGCGAGCGCGGCATCGGGCGGCCCGAGCGGGCCCTGGCCATGGCCGGGGAGCCCGAGGTGCAGCAGCTCGACAAGGCGGGTCAGGTCGAGATGCGCCTGGTCGCCGCCGGCGCCCGGCGGGACCTCGGACAGACGGAGGCGGCTCTCGTCACGCTCCAGAGTCCCGAGCTGGCCTCGACGGTCGTCCACCCGTGGACGGCGCGGCTGCGCTACGCCTATGCCGACGCGCTGCTGGCCCTGGGCCGCGAGGACGAGGCGCGCGAGTGGTTCGCCAAGGCGCTGGACGCCGACAGCGGCGGGACGACGGACGCGTCGGACCGGCTGGCGCGGCTGGACGGCATCGAGTTCGTCGACGCGCTGGACCCGGAGGCCGATGACCTCGACGGCCTCGATGACGAGAGAGCCGAGGAGGCCGAGGACGCCGAGGGTCGCGACTAGCGCCGGGCGTCTCCGTGCGGCTCGGCGGTGTCGAGCCCGCGCAGCAGCAGCCCCGTCGCCGGTTTCGGGCCGAACGAGGTCGACTTGTGCGGCATCGTGACGCCCTCCTCCGCCAGGGCGCGCACGGTGCTCTCCGGCACGGGGCGCATCAGCACGGCCGTTCCGCCCAGGCGGCGGGCCTGGGCGACGGCGGCCGTCGCGTCGTGGAGGTAGCGGACGGCGGCGGGGCCGTCGTCCACGCCCCACACCGGGCCGAGCACAGCGGCGTGCAGCACAGTCGCGTCCAGCTCCCGCCACCGGCGGGGGCGGCCGGGCGGGACCGTGGCGGCCAGGAGCGCCGGGGCGGGGCGATCGAGCAGGTGGAACGTGTCGCCGTCGGTCAGGACGAACGCGTTGCCCTCCGTTCCGGCCAGGACGCGGAGGGCGTCCGCCGGGGAGGCGGCGTCGGCCAGCCGGCGGGTGCGGAAGGCGCCGTCCAGCCGCGCCAGCGCCTGGGCGGGCGGCAGGGCGGGCAGCAGCCGGTGGATGGGCTGGACGCGCAGCGGGTAGCGGGCCGTGTCCACCAGCAGGACCAGCCCGCGGTCCCACGGCGGACGGTGGCCGTGCTCGGCCGCCAGGCGCAGGTAGGTCGCCCAGCGGTGGTGGCCGTCCGCGATCAGGGCCCGGTGGTGGGCGAGGTCCTCGATGGCCGCGTCCAGCTCGGCGGGGTCGGTGACCGGCCAGAGGCGGTGCTCGGTGCCGTCGGAGGTGGTCGTCGCGAGCAGCGGGGTGCCTCCGGCCGCGCGTTCCACGACGCCTGCGGCGGCGGCGCCGTGGCGGTACGAGAGCAGCAGCGGTTCGAGGTTGGCGGCGGTGGCGCGCATCAGGGCGGCCCGGTCGGCCACGACCTCCGGTATCACGTCCTCGTGGGGGAGGACCACGCCGTCCTCGGGCGGGGTCAGGCGCAGCGCCCCGATCAGGCCGCGCTGGAGCGTTCCGGAGCCGCGCTGCTCGTACACGTAGAGCGCGGGCGGCGGCGGGTCCAGCGCCAGCACGCCCTCGGCCCGCCAGCGCCGGAGGGTGTCGGCCGCCCGGTGGTGGCGGGTGCCGGGGGCGCCGTTGTGCGGCAGGATCAGCCGGACGATGTTGTGCGGGTCGGCCGTCTCCAGCCTGTCGACGCCGTCGGGGCGGACGACGACGTCGTACGGGGGCGACGTCACGGCGGCGAGGCTTCCGACCTTTTCGGGCACGTAGCGCAGGGCGCGGAACGGGGCGAGATCGAGGCCGTCGAGACGCATCCCCGCATGGTACGGGCTCTCGGGCATGAGGGATCATCGTCTGCGACATGGACGATGACATGGCTGAATCGACAGGGCCGGCGCGATCGGCCGACGCCCCCAGGACCGCTCCTTCCGCCTCGCCGCGTGCGCTGAGCGAGGTCTACGACACGGCGCTGCTGGACCTGGACGGGGTGGTGTACGCGGGCGGCGAGGCCATCGCGCACGCCGTCGCGTCGCTGCGCGTCGCGCGGGAGGGCGGCATGCGGCTGGCGTACGTGACCAACAACGCGGCCCGTACGCCGGAGACCGTCGCGGAGCATCTGACGCGGCTCGGCGTCCCGGCCGAGCCGTCGGAGGTCGTCACCTCGGCGCAGGCCGTGGCGCGGCTGATCGCGGAGCACGTGCCGGCGGGTGCGCGGGTGCTGTGCGCCGGGGGCGAGGGGCTGCGGGTGGCGCTGCGCGAGCGCGGGCTGAGCCCGGTGGACTCGGCGGACGACGACCCGGCGGCGGTGGTGCAGGGGTACGGCGGGCCGGAGCTGCCGTGGGGCGTGCTGGCGGAGGCGGCGATCGCCGTGAACCGGGGGGTGCCGTGGTTCGCCTCGAACACGGACCTGACCATCCCCACCGGGCGCGGGACGGCGCCGGGGAACGGCGCGGCGGTGGAGGTCGTGCGGATAGCCACCGGCCACACCAGGGAACCGCGGGTGGCGGGGAAGCCGCTGCCGCCGATGCACCGGGAGACGATCCTGCGGACGGGCGCGTCCCGGCCGCTGGTGGTCGGGGACCGGCTGGACACCGACATCGAGGGCGCGTACGCGGGGGGTGTGGACTCTCTGCTGGTGCTGACCGGGGTGACCGACGCGGCGCGGCTGCTCACCGCCCGGCCCGATCACCGGCCGACGTATGTGGCGGCGGACCTGCGGGGGCTGCTGGCGCCGCAGCCCGAGGTGGTGGCGGACGGCGAGGGGTTCCGCTGCGGCGGGTGGCGCGCGGTGGCCGGGCACGGCGGTGAGCTGGCGCTGGACGGCGGCGGTGACGACGCGGTGGACGGGCTGCGCGCGCTGTGCGCCGCCGCCTGGACGGCGGCGGGCGCGGACGGCCGCGCGCGGGTGTCGGCGGACCGGGCGCTGGGCGCGCTCGGCCTGTGAGACGGCCCGGGGGGCCGCGGCCGGGGTCCGTGGGACGGTCCGGTCAGGTGGCGGGCCGGGTGGCGATCGCTTCCGCCAGGAGGTCTTCTTCCGACGCGCCCCGGCGCCAGTAGCCGGTGTGGGTGATCCGGGGGCGGGGCAGGGCGCGGTCGTCGAGGAGGTGGCGGCGGAGGGTGCGGACCGTGGCGGCCTCGCCCGCGAGCCACGCGTAGGGGGTGCCGGGCGGGAAGGGGCTGTCGCGGACGGCCGTGAGGAGGGCGTCGCGGCGGGCGGCCGGCGGGAGCTGGTCGCGGAACAGCCAGGTGATCTCGGCGTCGGCCTCGGTCGGCAGCTCCTGGAGGTCGGTGGCGTGGTCGACCTCCAGCCAGACCGCGGCCCGGGTGCCGGGCGGCAGCCAGGCGAGGATGCCCGCCACGGCCGGGAGGGCGGTGGCGTCGCCGGTGATCAGGACCCAGTCGGTGCCGGCGGGCGGAGCGAAGTCGACGCCGCCGTTGTCCTCGCGGGTGGGGCCGAGGACGGTCAGCGGGTCGCCGGGGCGGGCGTCCCGTGCCCACCCGGAGGCCGGGCCCGCGATGTCGTGGAGGACGAAGTCGATGTCCAGCTCGCCCTCGTCGGGGCGGTGGTCGCGGACGGTGTAGGTGCGCATGACGGCCCGCTCCTCCGGGGGGAGCCGCTGCCACGCCGGCCACCAGGCGGTGCCCGCCCCGCGCGGGACGACCGGTGCGTCCTGGCCGGGGTGCGGGAGAAAGAGCTTGAAGCGCTGGTCGCGTCCGCCGCTGACGAACCGGGTGAGGTCGCCGCCGAGGGTGACGCGGGCGAACCCGGGGCCGACGCGGGCGGTGCGGACGACGCGGAGGTCGAAGAACGTGAAGGGCGGCGGTCCGGCGGTCATGGCGGCGGGTCCTTTCAGCGGAGGCGCGCGGCGGCGGTGATCGCCGCGGTGAGCTGTTCGATGACGGGGGTGTAGCTCGCGTAGCTGTAGGGCTCCTCCATCGACCAGGGGGTGATCCGGCCCGCGGCGACGGCGGGGAGGGCGGCCCAGGTGGGTCTGGCGGCGAGGTCGGCGGGGCGCGGTCCCTGCGCGCGGTTGTCGACGAGGATCAGGTCGGCGTGGTACCGGTCGGCCTGCTCCCAGCTGAGGAACTCCCAGAAGCCCCAGGCGTCGCCCGGGCGTCCTTCGACGAAGTCGACGCCGAGGTCCTTGAAGTAGTGCAGGTCGGTGTAGGCGTCGGGGACGGCGACGTAGAGCTGCTGGTCGTCCGCGCTGACGGCCATGACCTTCAGGCCGGGGTTGTCGCGGGCGGCGCGGCGCAGGGCTTCGGACGCCTCCTCGAAGCGGGCTCTGGCCTCGGTGACGGCGGGGGCGCCGAGGTCGGCGCCCAGGGCCGCGGCCAGGTCGGCGCAGCGGCGGAGGGGTTCGAGGAGGGAGACGCGGGCGCCGGTGATGCCGATCGCGGGTGCGAGGCCGAGGATCTCGTCCCTGGCCTCCTCGGGGACGAACCACAGGTCGGGAGGCGGGAACATGGTGCTGATCAGCAGGTCGGGCCGGAGCCGGGCGTAGATCTCGACGTTGAACTCGCCCCAGGCCTCGCCGAGGCTGGTGAGGCGGGAGACGTCGAGGTTCCCGGCCTGGGGGTTGGGTTCGCCGTCGACGGGGCTGCTCGGGCCGAAGATCCCGGCGCACGCGATGCCGTAGTCGTGCAGGGCGGCGGCCGTGCTGACGTAGGCGACGACGCGTTCCGGCGGGGCGTCGAGGCGGACGGTCTCGCCACGGTCGTCGGTGAACGACCAGGCGCCGGCGGCCCGTTCGCCCGCGGGGGCGGTGTCGTCGGCGCCCGAGCAGCCGGGGAGCAGGGCGCCGGTGCCGAGGGCTCCGGCGGCGGCCAGCAGGGTGCGGCGGCGGGTGGTCATGACGTGACCACCCGGGCCGACCGGACGGCGTCCGCGAGGGCTTCCAGCAGCGGTGCGCACCCGGCGTGGCTGTGGGTCGGCTCGGGGGCCCAGCTCGCGACCTGGCCGGCCCGGACGGCGGGCAGGGCCCGCCAGGTCGGCTTGGTGCCGGTGAGGCGGTCCGGCTGGAGGTTGCCGGTGCGGTGGTCCACGAGGAGGAGGTCGGCGGGGTGGGCGTCGGCGTTCTCCCAGCTCGCGGACCGGAAGACGCCGCCCGTCTCGTCCGGTGCGCCGGGGGAGACGAACTCCACGCCCAGCTCGCGGTAGTAGGTCAGGTCGGGCAGGGCGTCGGGGACGGCGAACCACAGCATGTCGTCGGTGGCGGAGACGGCGAGGACCTTGATGCCCGGGTTGTCGCGGGCGGCGCGGCGCAGGGCTTCGGACGCCTCCTCGAAGCGGGCTTCGGCGGCGGTGACGGCGGGGGCGCCGAGGTCGGCGCCCAGGGCCGCGGCCAGGTCGGCGTAGCGCCCGATCGTGGTGCGCAGCGGGGTGTCCAGGGTTCGGATGCCGACGCCGGGAGCGAGGCCGGAGACCTCGTCGGCGGTGTCCGGCGGCACGTACCAGAGCCCGGGCGGGTCGTGGACGGCGCTGACGAGGAGGTCCGGTTCGAGCCGGGCGTAGGTCTCGATGTCGAACTCGCCCCAGGCGTTGCCGATGACGGTCAGGGCGTCGATGTCGAGACGCCCGGCCTGGACGTCGGGTTCGCCGTCGGGCAGGACGGTGGGGCCGAAGACGCCGACGCAGGTCACGCCGTAGTCGTGGAGGGCGGCGGCGGAGCCGACGTAGGCGACGACGCGTTCGGGGACGGCGTCCAGTTCCACGGTCTCGCCGCGGTCGTCGGTGAAGCGGAAGGCGCCGGAGCCGGAGTCCGGGGCGGTCGGCGCGTTCCCGCCGCCGCACGCGGTGAGGAGGGCGCCGGTGCCGAGGGCACCGCCGGTGCGGAGCAGGGCTCTTCGGGACGGGCGGGCGGGAAAGGGGCTGTTCATGGCGGTGCCGTGCTCTCTCGATGACCTCGCGGTGACCTGTAAGGAAGGTTAGGCTAACCTAACTTCCATGTTGCTGGAGAGGTCTACCACGGTGACGGCCAGGCCGTCACCCCCGCGTCGGCGGGCGGCCGGACTGGTCGCCGCGGGCGGTGTGTTGCTGCTCGTCACCGCCGCGAGCGTCGCGCTCGGCGCCAAGCCGATTCCGCCGAGCGGGGTGTGGCACGGGCTCTTCGCCTACGCCGGGACCGACACCGACGTGGTGGTCCGCGATCTGCGGCTGCCGCGCACGCTCCTCGGGCTGCTGTGCGGAGCCGCGCTGGGGCTCGCCGGAGCCGTGATGCAGGCCCTCACCCGCAACCCCCTCGCCGACCCCGGGCTGCTCGGCGTCAACGCGGGCGCCTCCGCCGCCGTCGTCTCGGCGATCAGCTTCCTCGGCGTCACCTCGCTGACGGGCTACGTGTGGTTCGCGTTCCTCGGCGCCGCCGTCGTCTCGGTGGGCGTGTACGCGCTGGGCGGCAGCCGCACCGCCACGCCGGTGCGGCTGGCGCTGGCCGGGACCGCGGTCACCGCCGCGCTCTACGGCTACGTCAACGCCGTGCAGCTGCTCGACACGGCCGCGCTGGACCGGATGCGGTTCTGGTCGGTCGGCTCGATCGCCGCCGCGAACCCGGACGCCGTCCGGCAGGTGCTGCCGTTCCTCGTCGTCGGCACCCTGCTGGCCCTGGCGCTGGCCCGGCCGCTGAACGCGATCGCGCTCGGCGACGACACCGCCCGCGCGCTGGGCGCCCACCTCACCCGCACGCGGATCCTCGCGATGGCCGCCGTCACCCTGCTGTGCGGCGCCGCCACCGCGGCCTGCGGGCCCATCGTCTTCGTCGGGCTGATCGTGCCGCACCTCGTCCGCGCCCTCACCGGGCCCGACATGCGGTGGATCCTGCCCTACGCGATGGTCCTCGCGCCGGTGCTGCTGCTCGGCTCCGACGTGATCGGGCGGCTGGTCACCCGGCCGTCCGAACTCCAGGCCGGCATCGTCACCAGCCTCATCGGCGGCCCGGTCTTCATCCACCTCGTGCGCCGGCGACGGACGGCCGCGCTGTGACGCGCCCGGCGCACCGGCAGCTCGTGCTGCGCACGCGCTCCGGCCGGTCCGTGCGCGTGCACGCCAGGGGAGCGGCCGTGGGGCTGCTGCTCGTGCTGCTCGCCCTGGCGATGGCCGTGGTGCTGATCGGCACGGGGGACTATCCGCTGTCACCGGCCGAGGTGCTGCGGACGCTCGCCGGACAGGGCACCGCCGCCCAGGAGTTCGTCGTCCGGGACCTGCGGCTGCCCAGGGCGCTGGTCGCGCTGTCGGCCGGGGCCGCGCTCGGGCTGTCGGGCGCCGTCTTCCAGGCCGTCGCGCGCAATCCGCTGGGCAGCCCCGACGTCATCGGCTTCGGGCAGGGCTCGGCGGCGGGCGCGCTCACGGTCATCGTGCTGACCGGGGGCGGCGGCTTCGCGGTCGCGGCCGGGGCCGTCGCGGGCGGCCTGCTCACCGGGCTCGGAGTCTACCTGCTGGCCTGGCGCGGCGGCATCCACGGCTACCGGCTGGTGCTGGTCGGGATCGGCGCCGCCGCCACGCTCAGCGCCGTCAACGGCTACCTGCTGACACGGGCGGACCTCGTGGACGCCGCGCGGGCGGTGCTCTGGCTGACCGGGTCGCTCAACGGGCGGGACTGGGACGATGTCCGGCCGCTGCTGGTGGCGTGCGCGGTGCTGCTGCCGGTGGCGCTGTCGCAGGCCAGGCCGCTGCGGATGCTGGAGATGG
The DNA here is from genome assembly GCF_051386415.1 of Streptomyces sp. URMC 129. NCBI lineage: Bacteria > Bacillati > Actinomycetota > Actinomycetes > Kitasatosporales > Streptomycetaceae > Streptomyces > Streptomyces sp. URMC 129. The sequence continues at coordinate 44,208 of NZ_JBPQTQ010000023.1, read as the reverse complement.
GCGACGACGCGGCGACGGCGCTCGGCGTGCGGGTGGAACGGACCCGGCTGGTCCTCCTCGGCGCCGCCGTCCTGCTGACGGCATCCGCCACGGCGGCGGCCGGACCCGTCGCGTTCGTCGCCCTGACCGCGCCCCAGCTCGCCCGCCGCCTCACCCGGACCACCGGGCCCAACCTGCCGCCCTCGGCCGCGATGGGGGCGCTGCTGCTGGCCGGCGCCGACTTCGTGGCCCAGTCCGCCTTCGGGGACCGCCAGTTGCCGGTCGGCGCGGTGACCGGCGTGCTGGGCGGCGGCTATCTGCTGTGGCTGCTGTTCACCGAGCGCAGGGCGGGACGGATATGAGCACGCACCGGGACGCGGGCAACGGAGGAGAACGGGTGAGCGACATGCGGAAGACCACCGGGGACGTGCGGCTGCGGGCCGACGACGTCACGCTCGGGTACGACCAGCGGATGATCGCCGAAGGGCTCAGCGTCGCGGTGCCGGACCGGTCGTTCACCGTCATCGTCGGGCCCAACGCCTGCGGGAAGTCGACGCTGCTGCGCGCCCTCTCCCGCATGCTCAGGCCCGCCGCCGGGGCGGTGCTGCTCGACGGGCAGGCCATCGGCACCCTGCCCGCCAAGAAGCTGGCCCGCGTGCTCGGGCTGCTGCCGCAGTCGCCCGTCGCGCCCGACGGCATCACCGTCGCGGACCTCGTCGCCCGCGGCCGGTACCCCCACCAGGGGCTGCTGCGGCAGTGGTCCCGCGACGACGAGCGGGCCGTCGCGGAGGCGATGGCCGACACCGGGGTCGCGGAGCTGGCGGACCGCCATGTCGACGAACTCTCCGGCGGCCAGCGCCAGCGCGTCTGGATCGCCATGGCCCTCGCCCAGCGGACGCCGCTGCTGCTCCTCGACGAGCCCACCACGTTCCTCGACATCGCCCACCAGATCGAGGTCCTCGACCTGTGCGCCCGGCTGCACGAGGAACAGGGCCGCACCCTCGTCGCCGTCCTGCACGACCTCAACCACGCCGCCCGCTACGCCACCCACCTCATCGCCATGCGCGACGGCCGCGTCGTCGCCGAGGGCCCGCCCGGCGACATCGTCACCGCCGCGCTCGTCGAGGACGTGTTCCGCCTGCCCTGCCGGGTCGTCGACGACCCCGAGACCGGCACCCCCCTGGTCGTTCCGGCGGCGCGGCGACGGGCCCGGGCGGGCACCCGGTAGCGTCGGGGGCATGCACGAGCCCCACGACGCACCAGCGCAACAGCCCGCGAACGCACCGGAGGACGCCGCCCCCGACGAGGGCCCGCGCCCCCTCGGCGTCGGCGTCGAGCCCACCGGACACCCGCCGGTCGACGCGACGCTGGAGCGGCTCGCCGACGCCGACCACCTCGACGTCGCCGCGCACCTGGAGGTGTACGAGGACGTCCACCGCGGCCTGCGCGACACCCTGACCGAGCTGGACAGGAGCTGACGCGCGTGGCAGCCGCGACCCAGCGCCGCCTGGCCCGCCTCGACGCCGAACTGGTGCGCCGCAAGCTCGCCCGGTCCCGCGAGCACGCCAGGGCGCTCATCGACGCCGGCCGGGTGACCGTCGACGGCGCGACCGCCGCCAAGCCCGCCACCCAGGTGGCCACCAGCGCCGCCCTCGTCGTCCGCGAGGACGACGGCGACCCGGAGTACGTCTCGCGCGGCGGCCACAAACTGGCCGGCGCCCTGGCCGCGTTCACCCCGCGCGGCCTGCGCGTCGCCGGGCGCCGCGCGCTGGACGCCGGGGCCTCCACCGGCGGGTTCACCGACGTGCTGCTGCGGGCGGGCGCCGCCTCGGTCGTCGCCGTGGACGTCGGCTACGGGCAACTCGCCTGGTCCCTCCGGGCGGACTCCCGGGTCACCGTCAAGGACCGCACCAACGTACGCGAGTTGACGCTCGACGCGATCGGCGGCGAGCCGGTGGACCTGGTCGTCGGCGACCTGTCGTTCATCCCGCTCGGCCTGGTCATCCCCGCCCTCGTCCGGTGCGCCGCGCCCGGCGCCGACCTCGTGCTGATGGTGAAGCCGCAGTTCGAGGTCGGCCGCGAACGGCTCGGCAGCGGCGGCGTCGTCCGCAGCCCCGCGCTGCGGGCCGAGGCCGTGCGCACGGTGGCCGCCCGGGCCGCCGAGCACGGACTCGGCGTGGCCGGGGTCACCGCCAGCCCGTTGCCAGGTCCCTCCGGCAATGTTGAATACTTTCTGTGGCTGTGCGCCGGGGCACCCGCACTCGACCCGGCCGACGTCGACCGCGCAGTGACGGAGGGGCCGCAGTGACCACGAGCACGCCGCAGCAGCCGGCCGGGGAACCCAGGACCGTCTTCCTGCTCACCCACACCGGCCGCCCGGCGGCCGTGCGCAGCGCCGAGCGCGTGGTGCAGGGCCTCCTCAGCCGGGGCATCGGGGTCCGCGTCCTGGGCGTGGAGGCCGACGACCTGTCGCTGCCGCCCGAGGTCGAGCGCATCGACAAGCTCGACCCCGACTGCGGCGTCGTGGAGGGCTGCGAACTGCTCGTCGTGCTCGGCGGCGACGGGACGCTGCTGCGCGGCGCCGAGTTCTCCCGCGCCTCGGGCGTGCCGCTGCTCGGCGTCAACCTCGGCACCGTCGGCTTCCTCGCCGAGGCCGAGCGCGACGACCTCGACAAGGTCGTGCACCGCGTCGTCGCCCGCGCCTACGAGGTCGAGGAGCGCATGACCCTGGACGTCCTGGTCCAGGACAACGGCCGTGTCCTGCACACCGACTGGGCGCTGAACGAAGCGTCCGTCGAGAAGGCCGCCCGGGAACGGATGCTCGAAGTGGTCATCGAGGTCGACGGCCGCCCCGTCTCCGGGTTCGGCGGCGACGGCGTGGTCTGCGCCACCCCCACCGGCTCCACGGCGTACGCCTTCTCCGCCGGCGGCCCGGTCGTCTGGCCCGAGGTGGAGGCGCTGCTGATGGTGCCGATCAGCGCGCACGCCCTGTTCGCCAAGCCGCTCGTCACCGCGCCGGACTCGGTGCTCGCGGTCGAGCTCAGGCAGCACACCCTGCCCGGCGTGCTGTGGTGCGACGGGCGGCGCACCGTCGACCTGCCGCCCGGGGCACGGGTCGAGGTGCGGCGCGGGGCCGTGCCCGTCCGGCTGGCGCGGCTGCACCACGCGCCGTTCACGGACCGGCTGGTCGCCAAGTTCGCCCTGCCGGTGGCCGGTTGGCGCGGCGCCCCGCGCTGACGCACCTCCGGACGCACATCCGTACGGAGACCTTCGTCGCCAGCCACCCCGTGAACCTCGTATGGTCGTATCCGTGTTGGAGGAAATGCGGATCAAGGACCTGGGCGTGATCGACGACGCTGTCGTCGAGCTGTCCTCCGGTTTCACCGCGGTGACCGGTGAGACCGGCGCGGGCAAGACCATGGTCGTCACCAGCCTGGGCCTGCTGCTCGGCGGTCGCGCCGACGCCGCGTTCGTGCGCGGGGGAGCGCAGTCCGCCGTCGTGGAGGGGCGGATCACCGTCCCGCCCGACTCCCCGGCGGCACGCCGCGCGGAGGAGGCGGGCGCGGAGCTGGACGACGGGGCCCTGCTCATCAGCCGCACGATCTCCGCGGAGGGCCGCTCCCGCGCCCACGTGGGCGGGCGGTCCGTGCCCGCGGGCCTGCTCGGCGAGCTGGGCGAGGACCTCATCGCCGTCCACGGGCAGACCGACCAGCAGGGGCTGCTGCGCCCGGCCCGGCAGCGGCAGGCCCTGGACCGGTACGCGGGCGAGGCCGTCGCCCGGCCGCTCGCGGAGTACCAGGAGACGTACCAGCGGCTGCGCGCCGTCGCCGGGCGGCTGGCGGAACTGACCACCCGCGCCAGGGAACGCGCCCAGGAGGCCGACCTGCTGCGGTTCGGCCTCGATGAGATCGCCGCCGCCCAGCCCCGCCCCGGCGAGGACGCCGAACTGGCCGCCGAGGCCCAGCGGCTCGGCCACGCCGAGGCCCTCGCCTCCGCCGCCGCCCTCGCGCACGGCGCCCTGGCGGGCGACCCGGCCGACCCGGAGGCCGTGGACGCCGCCACCCTCGTCGCCGGCGCCCACCGCGCCCTGCAGGCCGTGCGGGACCACGACGCGGCCCTCGCCGGGCTCGCGGACCGGCTCGGGGAGGTCGGCATCCTGCTCTCCGACGTGGCCGGCGAACTGGCCGGATACGCCGACGGCCTGGACTCCGACCCGCTGCGCCTGGCGGCCGTCGAGGAGCGCCGCGCGGTGCTGGCCCACCTGATCCGCAAGTACGCCGACCCGGACAGCGGCACCGACGGCTGCTCCTCCGTGCTGGACTGGGCCGATCGCGGCGCCGCCCGCCTCGCCGAGCTGGACGGCGACGACGACCGCGTCGGTGAGCTGACCGCCGAACGCGACGCCCTGCACGCCCGGCTCACCGAGCTGGCCCGCGCCCTGACCGACGCGCGCAACGAGGCCGCCAAGCGGTTCGCGGACGCCGTCACCGAGGAGCTGGCCCAGCTCGCCATGCCGCACGCCCGTGTCCAGGTCGACGTCCGGCAGACCGACGCCGCCGGGGACGAGGACGCGCTCGACCTGGACGGCCGCGCCGTCGCCTACGGCCCGCACGGCGCGGACGAGGTGGAGCTGCTGCTCGCCCCGCACCCCGGCTCCCCGGCCCGGCCCATCGCCAAGGGTGCCTCGGGCGGCGAGCTGTCACGGGTGATGCTCGCCGTCGAGGTCGTCTTCGCGGACGCCGCGCCGGTGCCGACGTACCTGTTCGACGAGGTGGACGCGGGCGTCGGCGGCAAGGCGGCGGTCGAGGTGGGCCGGCGGCTGGCCAGGCTGGCGGACGCCGCCCAGGTCGTCGTGGTCACGCACCTGCCGCAGGTCGCCGCGTTCGCCGACCGGCATCTGGTGGTGGAGAAGACCAGCGACGGATCCGTCACGCGCAGCGGCGTACGGTCCGTGCACGGCGAGGGCCGGGTGCGGGAGCTGTCCCGCATGCTGGCCGGCCAGGAGGACTCCCGGCTGGCCCGCGCCCACGCCGAGGAACTGCTGGCGACCGCCGCCAAGCTCGGCGCCGGGCGCCGCTCCGGGCCGGACCGGCCCGGACGGTGAGGAGCCTCCTCACCCGTGCGGGTGGCACGCGCTATCGCGGGACGGGCCCGGACTGGCATCCTTGACGGCGTTCCACTCCCAGCGAACGAGGCGTCGCCCAGGGCGACGTAGGCTGGGGTCTCCTTCAGCCGGAGAGGATGGCGTGAGCAGCTCGACCGCACCGTCGCACGGCCGCGCGCCACTGCACGTCGTGCAGCTTCTGGGCGGCGGCAGCGTGGGCACCGGCACGCACGTCCGCTCCCTCTCGGCCGGACTCGTGGCGCGCGGCCTGCGCGTCACCGTCGGCGCCCCGGCCTCCGCCGAGCGGCGGTACCGCTTCACCGCGGCCGGCGCCCGGTTCGTGCCGGTCCCGGTGCCGGTGCGGACGACACCGACCGCCGTCGGCCTGCTGCGCGCCGTGTGCCACGACGCCGACCTGGTGCACGCGCACGGCATGCGCGCCGGGATGCTGGCCGCGCTGGCGCTGCGCCGCCGGACCGTTCCCCTCGTCGTCACCTGGCACTCCCGGTCCGCGCTGCCCGGCGTGCGGGCGCAGCTCCGGCTGCTGACCGAGCACTGGGTGGCCCGTGCCGCCTCCGTGGTGCTCGGTGCCACCTCCGACCTGGTGGACCGGGCGCGCAGCAGGGGCGCGCGCGACGCCCGGCTCGCGCCGGTGGCGCTGCCCCCGCCGCGCGCCGCCGTCAGCGTGGCGGCGGCCGTCGACCGGGACAAGATCCGGGCCGATCTGGGCGCCGTGGACCGGCCGCTGCTCGTCACCGAGGCCGCCCTCGACCGGACGCACGACCTCGGCGCGCTGCTGACGGCGGCCCGCGCCTGGCGCCGGCTCACGCCGCAGCCGCTCGTCGCCGTCGCCGGGGACGGGCCCGAACGGGACGCCCTCCAGCGGCGCATCGACCACGAGGAGCTGCCCGTGCGGCTGCTGGGCGCCGGGAGCGACCGGTCCGCGCTGCTCGCGGACGCCGACGTGGCGCTGCTCATCGCCCGCTGGGCGGCCCGCGCCCCGCTGGCCGAGCAGGCCATGCGCCGGGGCGTGCCCCTGGTGGCCACGGCGGTCGGCGGGGTGCCCGAACTGGTCGGGGACGCGGCGCTGCTGGTGCCCTACGGAGACGCGGGCGCCCTGGCCGCGGCGGTGGAGACGCTGCTGACCGACGCCCCGCGCCGGGCGGCCCTGGCCGAGGCGGGCCGCGCCCGCGCCGGAAGCTGGCCGACGGAGGACACCACGGTCGCCCAAGTCCTCAGCGTCTACGACGAGCTGGCCGCGACCGGCTGACCGGAAAGGCCCCCGGACGCGGCGAAGGCGCGGGCCGGAGGGTGTCCGTCCCGCGCCGTCCTGTCTTCTCCGGCGGTGGTCAGCCGCCGTACGCGCCCGAAGCCGTCAGGCGCAGAGCCGTGTCGATCAGCGGAACGTGGCTGAACGCCTGCGGGAAGTTGCCCACCTGGCGCATCCGGCGCGGGTCCCACTCCTCGGCGAGCAGCCCCAGGTCGTTGCGGAGCGCGAGCAGCTTCTCGAAGAGCTTGCGGGCCTCCTCCACCCGGCCGATCATCGCCAGGTCGTCGGCCAGCCAGAACGAGCACGCCAGGAACGCGCCCTCGTCACCCTCCAGGCCGTCCACGCCCGCCTGCGCGCCCGCGGTCGGGTAGCGCAGGATGAAGCCGTCCAGCGTCGACAGCTCCCGCTGGATGGCCTCGATGGTGCCGATCACCCGCTTGTCGTCCGGCGGCAGGAAGCCCATCTGCGGGATCAGCAGCAGCGAGGCGTCCAGCTCCTTGGAGCCGTAGGACTGCGTGAAGGTGTTGCGCTCCTTGTCGTAGCCGTGCAGACAGACCGACCGGTGGATCTCGTCGCGCAGATCGCGCCACCGGTCCAGCGGGCCGTCCACCTCGCCGGACTCGATCAGCTTGACCGTACGGTCGACCGCGACCCAGGCCATCACCTTGGAGTGCACGAAGTGCCGGCGCGGACCGCGCACTTCCCAGATGCCCTCGTCCGGCTCGTCCCAGTGCTCCTCCAGGTACTGGATGAGCTTGAGCTGGAGCAGGTTGGCGTGGTCGTTCCTGGCCAGGCCGGTCATGTGGGCCAGGTGCAGGGCCTCGGTGACCTCGCCGTAGACGTCGAGCTGGAGCTGTCCCGCCGCACCGTTGCCCACCCGCACCGGCTGGGAGTTCTCGTAGCCGGGCAGCCAGCTCAGCTCCGCCTCGGCCAGCTCCCGCTCGCCCGCGATGCCGTACATGATCTGCAGGTTCTGCGGGTCGCCCGCCACCGCGCGCAGCAGCCACTCGCGCCACGCCTTGGCCTCGTCGTGGTAGCCGGTGCGCAGCAGCGAGGACAGCGTTATGGCGGCGTCCCGCAGCCAGGTGAAGCGGTAGTCCCAGTTGCGGGAGCCGCCGATCTCCTCGGGCAGCGACGTGGTCGGCGCCGCGACGATGCCGCCGGTCGGCTCGTAGGTCAGGGCCTTCAGGGTGATCAGCGAGCGGACCACGGCCTCCCGGTACGGGCCGTGGTAGGTGCACTTGGCCACCCAGTCCCGCCAGAAGTCCTCGGTCGCCCGCAGCGACTCCTCCGGCTCCGGGACCGGCGGCGGCTGCTTGTGCGAGGGCTGCCAGCTGATCGAGAAGGCGATCCGGTCGCCCGGCGCCACCGTGAAGTCCGCGTAGGTGGTGAGGTTCTTCCCGTAGGTGTCCACGCTGGTGTCCAGCCACACCGAGTCCGGTCCGGAGACGGCCACGGTGCGGTCGTCGACCTTGTGGACCCACGGCACGACCCAGCCGTAGGAGAACCTCATGCGCAGCGCCGAGCGCATCGGCACCCGGCCGCTGACACCCTCGACGATGCGGATGAGCTGCGGCGCGTCCCCGCCGCGAGGGGGCATGAAGTCCGTCACGCGGACCGTGCCGCGCGGGGTGTCCCACTCCGATTCCAGAACCAGCGAATCCCCCCGGTACCGCCTGCGGCTCGCGGGCGGTGGCGGCACGTCCTTGCCGTGTGCGGGGCCGAGTCGCCAGAAGCCGTGCTCCTCGGTCCCCAACAGCGCGGCGAACACCGCGTGGGAGTCGAACCGGGGCAGGCACAGCCAGTCGGCTGATCCGTCCCGGCAGATGAGTGCGGCGGTCTGCATGTCCCCGACGAGTGCGTAATCCTCGATGCGCCCGGCCACTTCCATCTCCAGTCGAAAGGTGCTCCGCCCCGTAGGACGTGCGGTTTTCCGTCGCCCATTCGAGCGTCCGAGCAGAATACGACGAGCTTCCCCGATCTGCTTGACGTCCGACGAGGATCGACCGGACACGGGGGGTGAGGTTGTTCACCTTCGGTGGGAAATGTCGAGGCGTCTTCACGGAACCCACTTCGGCGACACTTCCGGTTCCTCCCGCTGATACCCTGGTAGCCCGTGGACCGGAGGGCAGCGAATCCCCCGAACCCCAACGACGAATCCCCGCCGGGAGCCCCCTGGGCCGCCGTGGGGGCGTCGTGCATCCGACCTCGCGACCACGGGAGCACTTGGCCATGCCGCCCAGCACCACGACGACCAAGCACATCTTCGTCACCGGCGGGGTCGCCTCCTCGCTCGGCAAGGGGCTCACCGCCTCCAGCCTCGGGGCGCTGCTCAAGGCGCGCGGTCTGCGCGTCACCATGCAGAAGCTCGACCCCTACCTCAACGTCGACCCGGGCACGATGAACCCGTTCCAGCACGGCGAGGTGTTCGTCACCAACGACGGCGCCGAGACCGACCTGGACATCGGCCACTACGAGCGCTTCCTCGACGTCGACCTGGACGGCAGCGCCAACGTCACCACCGGCCAGGTCTACTCCACCGTGATCGCCAAGGAGCGCCGCGGTGAATATCTGGGCGACACGGTGCAGGTGATCCCGCACATCACCAACGAGATCAAGCACCGCATCCGGCGCATGGCCACCGGCGACGTCGACGTCGTGATCACCGAGGTCGGCGGCACGGTCGGCGACATCGAGTCCCTGCCGTTCCTGGAGTCGGTGCGCCAGGTGCGGCACGAGGTCGGCCGGCAGAACGTCTTCGTCGTCCACATCTCCCTGCTGCCCTACATCGGGCCCTCGGGCGAGCTGAAGACCAAGCCCACCCAGCACTCCGTCGCCGCCCTGCGCAGCATCGGCATCCAGCCCGACGCCATCGTGCTGCGCGCCGACCGCGAGGTCCCCACCGCGATCAAGCGGAAGATCTCGCTGATGTGCGACGTGGAGGAGGCCGCCGTGGTCGCCGCCATCGACGCCAAGTCGATCTACGACATCCCCAAGGTGCTGCACGGCGAGGGGCTCGACGCGTACGTGGTGCGCCGCCTCGACCTGCCGTTCCGCGACGTCAACTGGACGCAGTGGAACGACCTGCTCCAGCGCGTCCACCACCCCGAGCACGAGGTCACCGTCGCGCTCGTCGGCAAGTACATCGACCTGCCGGACGCCTACCTGTCCGTGACCGAGGCCCTGCGCGCCGGCGGCTTCGCCAACAACGCCCGCGTCCGCATCAAGTGGGTCACCTCCGACGACTGCCGCCCGCCGGGCGGCGCCGCCGGGCAGCTCGCCGGCGTGGACGCCATCTGCATCCCCGGCGGCTTCGGCGACCGCGGCGTCGAGGGCAAGATCGCGGCCATCACCTACGCGCGGGAGCACCGCGTGCCGCTGCTCGGGCTCTGCCTGGGCCTGCAGTGCATCGTGATCGAGGCGGCCCGCGCCCTGGCGGGCATCGAGGGCGCCAACTCCACCGAGTTCGACCAGGCCGCCCCCCACCCGGTGATCTCCACCATGGAGGAGCAGCTGGACATCGTCGCGGGCGAGGGCGACATGGGCGGCACGATGCGGCTCGGGCTCTACCCGGCGAAGCTCGCCGAGGGCTCCATCGTGCGCGAGGTGTACGGCGGGGAGCCGTACGTCGAGGAGCGCCACCGCCACCGGTACGAGGTCAACAACGCCTACCGCGCCGAGCTGGAGAAGAAGGCCGGCCTGGTCTTCTCCGGCACCTCCCCGGACAACAAGCTGGTCGAGTACGTCGAGTACCCGCGCGAGGTCCACCCGTACCTGGTCGCCACCCAGGCCCACCCCGAGCTGCGCTCCCGCCCCACCCGGCCGCACCCGCTGTTCGCCGGGCTGATCCGCGCCGCCGTCGCCCGCCGCGCCGAGGGCGACGGGGCACACTGAGCGCATGAGCGACCAGCAGCGCGATCTCCTCGCCGACACCCCGGAACGCTGGCCCGTCGCCGGGACGAGCACGCCGTGGGCCGGCGGCAAGACGAGCGTCCGCAGCGACGACGTGGTCATGCCGGACGGCTCCACGGCCCGCCGCGACTACCAGGTCCACCCGGGCTCGGTGGCCGTCCTCGCCCTCGACGACCAGGACCGCGTCGTCGTCATCGAGCAGTACCGGCACCCCGTGCGGCACAAACTGTGGGAGATCCCCGCCGGGCTCCTCGACGTCCCCGGCGAGAACCCGCTGACCGCCGCCCAGCGCGAGCTGTACGAGGAGGCGCACGTCAAGGCCGAGGACTGGCGGGTCCTGATCGACCTGTTCACCTCGCCCGGCGGCACCGACGAGGCCGCGCGGATCTTCCTCGCCCGCGGCCTGTCCGAGGCCGACGGCCAGCGCTTCGCGGTCGAGCACGAGGAGGCGGACATGCGGCTGGCGCGGGTGCCCGTCGAGGAGCTGGTCCGCGGCGTGCTGGCGGGACGGCTGAGCAACCCGTACGTCGTCAGCGGCTCGCTCGCCGTCCAGGCCGCCCGCGCCGGGGACGGCCTGGACGCCCTGCGCCCGGCCGACGCCCCCTGGCCGGCCCGCCCGTTCGAGCCCTGACGTGTCCTGGCACGGCCCCGCCGGGCCGTGGCTTACGCTCGGGCCGTGACGGACGTGACGGAACAGACGGTCACCCCCGGGCCCCGGCGGCCCGGGTTCCTCGGCCGCCACCGGGAGCTGTCGATACTCCGCGCCGACGTCGAGCGCGCCGGGCTCGACACCCTCGCCGGCCGCCCGGCGGCCCGGGGCCGCGTCCTGCTCGTGGCCGGACGTCCCGGCACCGGGCGGACCACGCTGGCCGAGGAGTTCGCCGCCGGGCTGTCGGCCGGCGGCGACTACCCGGACGGCGTGCTGCGCGCCCGGCTCACCGACCCGGACGGCACGCCCGTCCCCGCCGGCCGCGCCGCCCGCGCGCTGCTGGCCGCGCTCGGTGCCGACGGCCCGCCGGGCTCGGGCGACGACGAGCTGACCGACGTGCTGCGCGACGCCCTCCAGGAGCGCCGGGCCGTGCTGCTGCTGGACGACGTGGCCACCGCCGAACAACTCGCGGACCTCATCCCCGACACCCGCCACTGCCTGGTGCTGGCCGTCGCGCGCGGCCCGCTCACCGGCATCCCCGACGTCCGCCCTTGCACCGTCGGCGGACTGGACCGCCCGGCCGCCGTGGCGCTGCTGGAACGCGGCGCCGGCGACGTCCGCGTCACCGTCGACCCCGGCGCGACCGAGAGCCTGGCCGAGACCTGCGGCTGCCTGCCCGCCGCGCTCGCCCTGGCCGCGGGCTGGCTCGCCGCGCACCCCGAGGCCGCCGTCGCCGACGCGGTGCGCCGCATGCGGGCCGCCGCGGCCGACGACTTCGCCGACCTCGCCGCGCCCGACGCCGCCGACGAGCCGCTGCGGCGCGCCCTGCTGCTCGTCTACGCGTCGCTGCCCGCCCCGGCCGCCCGCATGCTGCGGCTGCTGCCGCTGGCCCCCGCCGGGCTGGTCGACGCGCACACCGCGGCGGCGCTGGCCGGCTGCCCGCTGGACGCGGCCCGCGACCTGCTCGCGGACTTCGCCGCGTACGGGCTGCTGCGCCCCGACGGCCCGCCGGACCAGGGGCGCTACCTGGTGCCCGGCTGCCTCGACCCGCTGCTGCGGGCGCTGCTCGACGCCGCGGAGAAGCCCTCCGAGGCGCTGCTGGCCACGGCGCGGATGCTGGAGCGGACCGTCCGCCTGCTGCGGGCCTGCCAGGCCGTCACCGAGCCGGTCGGCTCCCCGGCCCGCGCGTGGCTGGCCGGGCTGCCCGGCCCGCTGCGGTTCGGCCACCGCGCCGCGGCTGCCCACTGGCTCGCCACCCGGCAGCCCGCGCTGCTGGCCGCCGCCCGGCTCGCGGTCGCCGACGGGCGGCTGGACACGCTCGCCCGGCGCCTGGTGTCGGCCCTCAGCCGGGCGCTGATCGCCCACCGCGGCGCCGAGGCCGCCGCGCCCGAGCTGTACCCGCTGCACGAGCTGGTTCTCGACGTGGCCGAGCGCAACGACCTGCCCCGGGAGCGGGCCGCCGCGCTGCTGAACCTCGGCGATCTCGACGCGCGCACCGGCCGGCTGACGGAGGCGCTCGACCGCTACCGCGCCGCGCTGGAGGCCGCCAGGAGCGAGCGGGACCCCGAACAGCCCACCGTCAGCCGGGCGCTGGAGTCCATCGCGGGCACGTACGGGGAGCTGGGCGACTGGCAGCGCGCGGCCGACTGGTACGGCCGGGCCGTGGCCCTGGCCCAGTCACGCGGCGACCTGGCGGCCCAGGCGCGGCTGCACGGCCGCATCGGCGCGGCCCTGACGCGGGACGGGCAGTGGCCCGAGGCGCTGCGCGCCTGGCGGGCAGCCGGGGCGGCGCACCGCAGGAACGGGGATCTGCCCGGTCAGGCGCGCGCGCTGGCCGGGACCGCGCGGGTGCACGAGTGCGCGGGCCGGGCGGAGGAGGCGCAGCGCGCCGGCGCCGAGGCGCTGCGGCTGGCCGAGCGGTCGGGGGACCGGCGGCTTCAGGCCGCGCTGCGGCTGGAGCTGGCCGACTGCGCGGAGCGACAGGGCCGGGCCGCGGTGGCGGCCGTGCACCGCCAGGCGGCCGGAAGACTGCTCGACCGCCCGGGGAGCGGGCCGGAATCCTCTGCGACGACAGAGGGACACACTTACGAAACAGAGCCGGCCTCGGCCGAAGAATGACTGAAAGCAAGGCTCGACTTCGGTCATCCCTTCATTAGAATGGCTCGGGTACCGTCCCGTGACGCAAGGACCGTGATCGACGTGAAGGTCGGCATCCCCCGCGAGGTCAAGAACAACGAGTTCCGCGTGGCCATCACCCCGGCCGGTGTGCACGAGCTGGTCACCGGCGGGCACGAGGTCTTCGTCGAGCGCGGCGCCGGTCTCGGCTCCGCCGTCCCGGACGAGGAGTACGCCGCGGCCGGTGCCGCCGTCCTGGAGAGTGCCGACGAGGTGTGGGCCCGCGCCGACCTGCTGCTGAAGGTCAAGGAGCCGGTCGCCGCCGAGTTCCACCGGCTGCGCAAGGACCAGGTGCTCTTCACCTACCTGCACCTGGCCGCCTCCGTGGAGTGCACCGAGGCGCTGCTGCGCTCCGGCACCACGGCCATCGCCTACGAGACGGTCGGGACGCCCGGCGGCGGCCTGCCGCTGCTGGCCCCGATGTCCGAGGTGGCCGGCCGGATCGCCCCGCAGGTCGGCGCGTACCACCTGATGCGCCCGGCCGGCGGGCGCGGCGTGCTGCCGGGCGGCGTGCCCGGCACCCCGGCCGCCAGGGCGGTGGTGATCGGCGCGGGCGTCTCCGGGTGGAACGCGACGCAGATCGCGGTCGGCATGGGCTTCCACGTGACGCTGCTGGACAAGGACATCAGCAAGCTGCGCGAGGCGGAGAAGGTGTTCGGCACCCGGGTACAGACCATCAGCTCCAACGCCTTCGAGGTCGAACGGGCCGTGCTCGCCGCCGACTTGGTCATCGGCGCGGTGCTGGTGCCGGGCGCGCGGGCGCCCAGGCTGGTGAGCGACGAGCTGGTCTCCCGTATGAAGCCGGGGAGTGTCCTTGTCGACATCGCGATCGACCAGGGCGGCTGCTTCGCCGGCTCGCGCCCCACGACGCACGCCCAACCGACCTTCCGCGTCCACGAGTCGGTCTTCTACTGCGTGGCCAACATGCCCGGCGCCGTGCCCAACACCTCGACCCACGCGCTCACCAGCGCCACGCTGCCGTATATCGTGGAGCTCGCCCACCACGGCTGGCGCGACGCGCTGCGCCGCGACCCGGCGCTGGCCCGCGGGCTCAACGTCCATGACGGGCACGTGATCTACGGTCCGGTCGCGGAGGCGCACGGCCTGCCGCACACCGAGCTGGGCGCGGTGCTCGGCTGAGGCCCCGCGCGGTGGCGTCACGGTCAACTCCCGGCGTCAACATCGGGAATGTCACACGACGCCGGGCCCGCCGCGGCGCGGCGTCCGGGCCTCCGGGGGGCCGCGGCCCCGCACGGCGCGGGCCAACTCGTCGTGAACAGAGCCTTTTAACCGATTCGCGCACCGGCGAATCGCCCCACTGGCGAGCCTTGCGGCCTTGACAAGTGAATGTTCGGCGGCCGACACATCCGTGCCGGTCCGGCGGATTGTGTTGCTGTGAACCACCGACACGCCATAGAGTCGCCAAACGTCGGCATGGTGCAAGCTGACCCTGTCAAGAAGTTACCTGGTCCCCAAGGAGGTAAGACGACTTGTGAATGAGTCGACAATTACTCCCGGGGGAGGACAACCAGGGGTCCCGCAGTCGCGCGAGAGCGCCTCGGGTCTGACGGGCCTGGGCGCCGTCGCTGTCCACACCTACGCAACCCACCAGAGCCAGCCGAGCATGACAGCGCATCAGAGCACGGACGGCCTTGAGGCCAACACCATGGCAGGAAACCGGATGACCGGCGACGCCGACCGTCTTCCCGACTACGAGGACCTCCCCGACGGGCAGTTCTACGACCCGGACGCGGAGTACGAGCCCGACCCCGAGTACGCGGCCACCATCGCGCCCGACGCGGCCCGGCAGCGCCGCGAGCGCATCGGTCCCACCGGCCGCCCGCTGCCGTACTTCCCGATCCCCGGCCCGCTGACCGAGCGCGGCCCGGCGCAGATCATCGCCATGTGCAACCAGAAGGGCGGGGTCGGCAAGACGACTTCGACCATCAACCTGGGCGCGGCGCTGGCCGAGTACGGCCGCCGGGTGCTGCTGGTCGACTTCGACCCGCAGGGCGCGCTGTCCGTCGGCCTCGGCGTCAACCCCATGGAGCTCGACCTCACCATCTACAACCTGCTCATGGAGCGGGGGATGGCCCCGGACGAGGTGCTGCTGAAGACGGCGATCGCCGGCATGGACCTGCTGCCGAGCAACATCGACCTGTCGGCGGCGGAGGTGCAGCTGGTCAGCGAGGTGGCCCGCGAGTCCACCCTCCAGCGCGCCCTGCAACCGCTGGTGAACGACTACGACTTCATCATCATCGACTGCCAGCCCTCCCTCGGCCTGCTCACCGTGAACGCGCTGACCGCCGCGCACAAGGTGATCGTCCCGCTGGAGTGCGAGTTCTTCGCCCTGCGCGGAGTCGCGCTGCTGACCGAGACGATCGAGAAGGTGCAGGAGAGACTCAACCCCGATCTGCGCCTGGACGGCATCCTGGCGACGATGTACGACTCCCGCACGGTGCACAGCCGCGAGGTGCTCGCCCGCGTCGTCGAGGCGTTCGACGACAACGTGTACCACACGGTCATCGGCCGGACCGTCCGCTTCCCGGAGACCACGGTCGCCGGCGAGCCCATCACCACCTATGCCTCCAACTCCGTGGGGGCAGCCGCCTATCGCCAGCTCGCCAGGGAGGTGCTCGCCCGGTGCCACGCCGAGTGAGTCTCCCGGCGGCCGACGAACTGTTCCGTAGTACCGGGGGGGCCGCCGTGCAGCCCTCGACGCCTCCCGAGCCCGCGCCCGAGGACACCGCCGCGCGGGTGCCCGCCCCGGCGGGCGAGCAGACTCCCCCCTCCGGGGAGGAGCACGAGAGCGCCCAGCGGTCTCGTTCCCCGGAGGACTCGCGGCGCGCCCGGCTGCAGAACGCGGCGGAACGGGCGGGCCGCGAGAACGCCGTGCCCGTGCAGCCGCGGCGCGAGCAGCCCGCGCCGGCCGGCGGCGGCAAGGGCGCCGCGTCCCCGGCGGCCCCGCGCAAGGGCCGTGCGGCCCGCCGCCCGAGCGGGCGGGAGCGGCACGACGAGAAGATCACGGTCTACGTCTCCGCCGAGGAGCTGATGGACCTCGAACACGCCCGGCTGGTGCTGCGGGGCGAACACGGACTGGCCGTGGACCGTGGGCGGATCGTCCGGGAGGCCGTCGCGGTCGTCCTGGCCGATCTGGAGTCACGCGGCGAGGCGAGCATTCTGGTCCGTCGCCTGCGCGGTCGCTGACCCCCAGCCATGAGCACCACCCCGCCCCGCCGCCGCCCCCTGGGCACGGGCCCGGGCACGGCACCGCCCCCCGGCGGCGGGGACCCCTCGCCGGATCCCGCGCCGGACGCCGGCGCCCCCGGGCAGGCCCCCGACGCCGCCCCGGCGGTGCCGCCGCCGGAAACCCCCGGACCCGGCCCGGCGCCCGGCCCCGGCGCCGCCGACGATCCCGGGCCGCCCCCCGGCGGCCCGGAGGAGGCGGACGACGGGCGGTTCAAGGTCGTGCTGGAGAACTTCGAGGGGCCCTTCGACCTGCTGCTCCAGCTGATCTCCCGGCACAAGCTCGACGTCACCGAGGTCGCGCTGTCCCGGGTCACCGACGAGTTCATGGCCCACATCCGGGCCATGGGGCCCGACTGGGATCTCGACCAGACCACCGAGTTCCTCGTCGTCGCCGCCACCCTCCTCGACCTCAAGGCCGCCCGGCTGCTGCCCACCGCCGAGGTCGAGGACGAGGCCGACCTCGCCCTCCTGGAGGCCCGCGACCTGCTCTTCGCCCGGTTGCTCCAGTACCGCGCGTACAAGCGCGTCGCCGACATCTTCGGCGACCGGCTCGCCGCCGAGGCCCTGCGGCATCCGCGCACCGTGGGACTGGAGCCCCACCACGCCGAGCTGCTGCCCGAGGTCGTCATCAGCGTCGGCGCCGAGGGCTTCGCCCGCCTCGCCGTCAAGGCCATGCAGCCCAAGCCCAAGCCGCAGGTCTACGTCGACCACATCCACGCCCCGCTGGTCAGTGTCCGCGAGCAGGCCGGGATCGTCATCGGGCGGCTGCGGGAGCTCAAGGAGGCGACGTTCGCGGAACTGGCCGCCGACGCCCCCGACACGCTCACCGTCGTCGCCCGGTTCCTCGCGCTCCTGGAGCTGTACCGCGAGCGCGCCGTCACGCTCGACCAGGAGGAGGCGCTCGGCCCGCTGGTCATCCGCTGGAGCGGCGCCGAGCCGGGGCGCGAGCTGGTCACCGACGAATTCGACCGGGACGTCACGCCGGAATCCGAGGAAGCATGATCGAGGAACTCAAGCCCGCCCTGGAGGCCGTCCTCATGGTCGTCGACGAGCCGGCCACCGAGGAGCACCTGGCCAAGGTGCTCGGCCATCCCCGCCGCGCGGTCGCCGACGCGCTGCGCGAGCTGGCCGACGAGTACGCCCGCGACCGCCGGGGTTTCGAGCTGCGGCTGATCGCCGGCGGCTGGCGCTACTACACCAGGCCGGAGTACGCCGAGGCCGTCGAGAGCTTCGTCCTGGACGGCCAGCAGGCGCGCCTCACGCAGGCCGCGCTGGAGACGCTGGCGGTCGTCGCGTACCGCCAGCCGGTCAGCCGTTCCCGCGTCTCCGCCATCCGCGGCGTGAACTGTGACGGTGTGATGCGGACCCTCCTCCAGCGCGGTCTGGTGGCCGAGGCGGGCACCGAACCCGAAACAGGTGCGATCCTGTACGTGACGACGCACTACTTCCTGGAACGGATGGGCCTGCGCGGCCTGGACGAACTCCCCGAGCTCGCGCCCTTCCTCCCGGAGGCGGAACAGGTCGAGGGCGAGAGCCAGGAGGGGGTGCCGTCGTTCGACGTCGACGACCTCGACGCGACCGACAGCGGCGACTCTCCAACGGATCATTGATGCGAAGCAGCGGCAGGAACAGCAACCGGAACTACCTGGGCGCGGGCAACAGCCGGGACGATCGGCGGCAGCCGGCCACCGGCCGGCCGCGCCCCGAGGAACGCCGGTACGGCCAGAGCGGCGGCCCGGGCGGATCCGGCGGGGCCGGTGGATCCGGCGGCCCCGGCGGCCAGGGCCGCAAGAAGCAGCGGCCGGCCCCGGCCCGCTCCCGCGAGTACGACGCCCAGATCGAGGAGCGCAACCGCGCCCGCCACGACAAGCCCGCCGTGCGGCTGCCCAAGACCTTCGGCGAGCAGGAGGGCGAGCGGCTGCAGAAGGTCCTGGCCCGCGCCGGGCTCGGCTCCCGCCGCGCCTGCGAGGAGCTGATCGAGCAGGCCAGGGTCGAGGTCAACGGCGAGATCGTCACCTCGCAGGGCCGGCGCGTGGACCCGGAGAGGGACGAGATCAAGGTCGACGGGCTGACCGTCGCCACCCAGTCGTACCTGTTCTTCGCCCTCAACAAGCCGGCCGGTGTCGTCTCCTCGATGGAGGACCCGGAGGGCCGCCAGTGCCTGGGCGACTACGTGCAGAACCGCGAGACGCGGCTCTTCCACGTGGGCCGGCTCGACACCGAGACCGAGGGCCTGATCCTGCTCACCAACCACGGCGAGCTGGCGCACCGCCTCACCCACCCCCGCTACGGCGTCGCCAAGACCTACCTCGCCGCCATCCAGGGCCCCATCCCGCGCGACCTCGGCAAGCGGCTGAAGGACGGGATCCGGCTGGAGGACGGCTTCGCCCGCGCCGACCACTTCCGCGTCGTGGAGAACACCGGGAAGAACTACCTGGTCGAGGTCACCCTGCACGAGGGCCGCAAGCACATCGTGCGCCGGATGCTGGCCGAGGCGGGCTTCCCGGTCGACAAGCTGGTGCGCACCAAGTTCGGCCCGATCGCGCTGGGCGACCAGAAGTCCGGCTGGCTGCGCCGGATGACCAACACCGAGGTCGGGCGGCTGATGAAGGAGGTCGGCCTCTGACCGGGGCCGGCCCGCCGTTCACGGACATTACGCTGGGACAATGCGCACCGCCCTCGTCATCGGCACCGGTCTGATAGGGACCTCCATCGCGCTCGCGCTCTCCGCCCGGGGCGTGCGGGTGCACCTGGAGGACCGCGACCCGGACCAGCCCCGTACCGCCTCGGCCCTCGGCGCCGGCACCGAGGACCCGCCCGAGGGCCCGGTGGAGCTGGCCGTCGTCGCCGTGCCGCCCGCGCACATCGCGGGCACCGTGGCCGCCCTCCAGCGGCGCGACGCGGCCCGCGCGTACGTGGACGTCGGCAGCGTCAAGGGCGGCCCCCGCCGCGAGCTGGCCGGGCTGGGCGGGGACCTGCGGACCTACCTGGGCACGCACCCCATGTCGGGCCGGGAGCGGTCCGGGCCGCTGGCCGCCACCGCCGACCTGTTCGAGGGCAAGCCGTGGGTGCTGACGCCGGTGCCCGAGACCGACACCGACGTGCTCAACCTGGTGCTGGAGCTGGTCGCGCTCTGCCGGGCCGTGCCGGTGGTGATGGACGCCGACGCCCACGACCGGGCCGTCGCCCTCGTCTCGCACACCCCGCAGCTCCTGTCCAGCCTGGTCGCCGCCCGGCTGGAGACCGCCGACGAGGCCGCGGTGCGGCTGTGCGGCCAGGGCATCCTCGACGTCACCCGCATCGCCGCCTCCGACCCCCGGATGTGGATCGACATCCTGTCCGCCAACCCCGGCCCGGTCGCGGACATCCTGTCCGAGCTGGCCGCCGACCTCGACGAGACGATCCGCTCGCTGCGCGCCATGGAGTCCGCCGACGAGGACAAGCGCGGCAGCGGCGCCGCCGGGATCGAGGCGGTGCTGCGGCGCGGCAACGCGGGCCGGGAGCGGGTCCCCGGCAAGCACGGCACCGCGCCCGCCGTGTACGAGACGGTGGCGGTGCTCATCACCGACCGGCCCGGGGAGCTGGCCCGGATCTTCGCGGACGCCGGCCGCGCCGGGGTCAACATCGAGGACGTCCGCATCGAGCACGCCACCGGGCAGCAGGCCGGCCTGGTCCAGCTCATGGTGGACCCGGCCGCGGCCCCTGTCCTCATCGGGTCGCTGCGGGAACGGGGCTGGTCCATCCGGCAGTAGCGGTGCCGGTAGGCTTCCCCCGTGGCGCCTCGCGGTGCCCCAGGGGGGCGGTCGGCCCCCGTATCCCGCCGAGGTCCTTCCTCCGCGCGCTCCCCGAGAGCACGTCAGCGAAGCATGAGAAAGGTGCGCACCGCCGTGGCTGATCTTCCCGCCCTTCCCGTCATCGTCGCCATCGATGGCCCCTCCGGCACGGGCAAGTCCAGCACGTCGAAGGCCGTGGCCGCGCGCATGGAGCTGGGCTATCTCGACACCGGCGCGCAGTACCGCGCCATGACGTGGTGGATGCTGGCCAACGGCATCGACGTCGACGACCCCGCGGCGGTGGCCGCCGCGGCGGCCAAGCCCACCATCGTCAGCGGCACCGACCCCAAGGCGCCCACCATCACCGTGGACGGCACGGACGTCTCCGGCCCGATCCGCGGCCAGGAGGTCACCGCGGCGGTCAGCGCGGTCAGCGCCGTTCCCGAGGTGCGCGCCCGGATCACCGAACTGCAGCGCGGCATCGCCGCCGAGGCGCCCGCGGGCATCGTGGTCGAGGGCCGCGACATCGGCACCACCGTGCTGCCGGACGCGGACGTCAAGATCTTCCTGACCGCCTCGCCCGAGGCCAGGGCCGCCCGCCGCAGCGCCGAGCTGAAGGGCAGGGAGGCCGCCGACGTGGCCGCCACCAAGGCCGCGCTCATCAAGCGGGACGCCGCCGACTCCGGCCGGAAGGCCTCCCCGCTGGCCAAGGCGGCCGACGCCACCGAGGTCGACACCACCGAACTCACCCTGCCCCAGGTCATCGAGTGCGTCGTCACCCTCATCGAAGAGCGGAAGCGGCGAGGGCGGTGACCGCGCCCGGCGTCCGCGGCGCCGCCGTCGGGCGCCGCATCGCCGCCGGCCTGGTCGGCGCCGGGTGGCGGACCCGGACGCTCGGCGCCTGGCGGGTCCCGGCGGCCGGGCCCGTGATCCTCGCGGGCAATCACGCGCACAACGTGGACGGGCCGGTCGTGATGGCCTGCTCGCCGCGTCCGGTGCGCTTCCTCGTCAAGCGCGAGGCGTTCGCCGGGCCGGCCGGCGTGTTCCTGCACGCCATCGGGCAGATCGACGTGGACCGGGGCCACCCGGACCGCGCCGCGGTCACCGCGGCGCTGGGCGTGCTGGAGGCCGGGGAAGTGCTGGGCATCTTCCCCGAGGGCACCCGCTCCGTGGGCGACTTCGCCGCCATCAGGTCCGGACTCGCGTACTTCGCGCTGCGCTCGGCGGCCTCCGTGGTGCCGGTCGCGGTGCTGGGCAGCGGTGACCGGCCAGGGCGGCTCATACCGGCACTGCCGCCGCTGCGCGGCCGGATCGACGTCGTGTTCGGGGAGCCGTTCACCGTGGAGGCCGGCGGCGGGCGGCGCACCAGGGCGGCGCTCGACGAGGCGACCGCGCGCATCCAGGCGCGGCTGACCGGTCATCTGAAGGACGCCAGGCGGCGCACCGGCCGCTGAGCGACACTTGACGGACAGCATCCGTCACCCACCCACCCCAACGGACCGAGGTACAGGACTCCATGAACGACCAGAACCACCCGGGCGCGCTCGGTGACGCCGAATACGCGGAGTTCATGGAGCTCGCCACCCAACAGGGCTTCGACGCCGAGGAGATCGAGGGCGAGCTGGCCGCCGCGGACAGCGGCCCGCTGCCGGTGCTGGCCGTCGTCGGCCGGCCCAATGTCGGCAAGTCCACTCTGGTGAACCGGATCCTGGGCCGCCGCGAGGCCGTGGTCGAGGACCGGCCCGGCGTCACCCGGGACCGCGTGACCTACGAGGCCGAGTGGGCGGGCCGCCGCTTCAAGGTCGTCGACACCGGCGGCTGGGAGCAGGACGTGCTGGGCATCCAGGCGTCGGTCGCCGCCCAGGCCGAGTTCGCCATCGAGGCCGCCGACGCCGTGGTCCTGGTGGTGGACGCCACGGTCGGCGCCACCGACACCGACGAGGCGGTGGTCAAGCTGCTGCGCCGGTCGGGGAAGCCGGTGGTGCTGTGCGCGAACAAGGTCGACGGGCCGTCGATGGAGGCCGAGGCCGCCTATCTGTGGTCCCTGGGCCTGGGCGAGCCGCACCCGGTCTCCGCGCTGCACGGCCGGGGCACCGGCGACATGCTCGACAAGGTGCTGGAGGTGATGCCGGAGGCCCCGGCCGACACGTTCGCCGACGCGGTCGGCGGGCCGCGCCGCATCGCGCTCATCGGCCGCCCGAATGTCGGCAAGTCGTCCCTGCTGAACAAGATCGCCGGGGAGGAGCGGGTCGTCGTGGACCCGGTGGCGGGCACCACCCGGGACCCGGTGGACGAGCTGATCGAGCTGGGCGGGAAGACCTGGCGATTCGTCGACACGGCCGGCATCAGGCGCCGCGTCCACCTCCAGGACGGCGCCGACTACTACGCCTCGCTGCGGACCGCCGCGGCCCTGGAGAAGGCCGAGGCGGCGGTTGTGCTGATCGACGTCAGCGAGCCGATCAGCGTGCAGGACACCCGCATCATCACCATGGCCGTCGACGCGGGCCGCGCCCTGGTCATCGCCTACAACAAGTGGGACACGATGGACGAGGAGCGGCGCTTCTACCTGGAGCGGGAGATCGAGCGGGACCTGGTCCAGGTCCGCTGGGCGCCCCGGGTCAACATCTCGGCGCGCACCGGCCGGCACATGGAGAAGCTGGTGCCGGCCATCGAGACGGCGCTGGAGAGCTGGGAGAGCCGGGTGCCGACGGGGAAGCTGAACGGCTTCCTCGGCGAGCTGATCGCCTCCCACCCGCACCCGGTGCGGGGCGGCAAGCAGCCGCGGATCCTGTTCGGCACCCAGGCGGGGACGCGCCCGCCGCGGTTCGTCCTGTTCGCCTCCGGCTTCCTGGAGGCGGGCTACCGCCGCTTCATCGAGCGGCGGCTGCGCGAGGAGTTCGGCTTCGAGGGCACCCCGATTCACCTGTCGGTGCGGGTGCGGGAGAAGCGCGGCCGGAAGAGCTGATCCGGCGGGCCGCCACGGGGCCGCCGACGGCCGTCTCAGCGGCCCCGGACGGCGGTGTGGCGGTCGTCCACCCCCTGCTGGCCGTGATGGCCGTGCGAGCCGTGCGCGGGCGGCGGCAGCGCCACGGCGGCGTAGACGGCGGCGGCCACCTCGGGCCGGTGCCGTCCGAGCTCCCGGAAGCCACTGCCGCCCGCGCCCGGGCCGTAGCCGGTGGCAAAGGCGCGGAAGCGCAGGTCCTCCTCGCCGGAGCGGTCCCCGGGCAGCGCCCGGAACAGCCTGCGGTACTCGTTGCACAGCGAGTCGTAGATCGGCGTCGCCGAGGCGGCGGGCCGGTCGTACGACGGGCGCATCCCGGGGATGCCCGAGGGCGGGGCGGCGTGACGGCGGCGGTGGCCGGAGTGGCCGGGCTGCTCCGGCGGTCTGGTGGGCTCGTATGGATGCACGCCCGTTCAACGACGGGACGCCGGGCCGGATGCGGGGCCGCGGGGCGGTGTACCTGATCGACCCAGCCCGGCCCGCCCGCTCAGGTACCGGCGAGCGGCATGGCCGCGGCCACCAGGAGGCCCCCGGCGGCGGCCTTCTCCAGCGCGTCGCGCAGCAGGTCCTCGCGCGGCTGCTTGCCGATGGAGCCGGCCGGGGCCGCGTAGACGAAGACGGTGTTCCGCTGGCTCGCCGAGGTCCGCCAGCCGTCCGTCACCGGCAGCGGCTGGTGCGCCTGCCACCAGGCGCTGGGCCGGCCGCCGGACGGGTCGCCCTGGAGGACCGCGTGCAGCCGTCCCATGGCCAGCAGCACCGACCAGCCGGGCAGCGGGGCGGGGGCCCGGTCCACGTCGGTCACCGGCAGGAAGCCCGCCTCGATGAGCAGCGGCAGGAAGTCGTCGCCCGGGCCGACGCTGCCGGGCCGGACGATCGGGCCGGTGGGCTCCACCACGATCGCCGGGTACAGGTCGCCGTCGATGACGATCTGGCCGCAGGTCACGCCGAGCACCGCCTGACCGGGCGCCGGGTCGACGGCCGGCGCGGGGGCCGGGGCGGCCGACGCGTCCCGCGCGGTGGGCGGGACGCTCTCGCCGGTGATGGACTGCACGGCGCCCCGCAGCTGCTCCTCGGAGACGGAGACCACCTGGGAGGGGATGCAGGAGGCGTGGGCGAAGGCGAGCACGGCGGTCTCGCCGCCCACGAAGAGAACGGTGCTGGTGCGTTCCTGCTCGGTGTGGCCCGGTGTGCGGCAGGACGTGCAGTCGTAGCTGCCGGGGGCGTTCTGGCCGGCGAGCAGACGATCGGCTTCTTCGTCGCCGATCTCGGCGCGTACGTCGTCGCTGACGTCGAGCAAGGGGGACACTGTCGCTCCTCGGTTCGGATCTCACCCCCGCCGCCGCGGCGGGGGCTCCGTGCACAACGGCCGGAGCGCCGTCCGGTCACGCCCCGGCGGCGCGGAATCGTCCGGCGGGGGGCCGGGATGACATGCGCATGGGCGTTCACTGTGTTCACCTGAACGGTGATCTCCGCCCGCCCGGGTATTCGGTCGCGGGGCCCCGGGAATGGTCTGCGGAATTTCCCGCCCGAGGGCTCCGGGGGAATGCGGCACACCCCGCAATTACAGAATGCGCACGTTACGCCGAACGGGGGAACAGACGGTGTGCTGTGACACAAGCGTGACCGTCCCCTGATCCTGGCGGGACTTCCGGGTGGTGGGCCGGGGGTCGTACGGTGGCGGCATGGCACCTCTTCCCCAGCAGCCGCGCACGCCCGACGACTCCCCGGAGGACTACGTCGGACTCGACGCCGACGCCGCCGAGCGGCGGGCGCGCGACCGCGGCTGGCCGAGGGTCCGCCGCCTGGCGCCCGACGCGGTCATCACCATGGAGTTCATGCCCGGGCGGCTGAATCTCGCCGTGCGGAACGGGGAAGTCGTCCGCTGCTGGCACGGCTGACCCCGGCCCCGCCGTGACGGTGGCCGGCGCGGTCAGCGGCTGTTGACGGGCCTGGCCGGGTGCTCGGGGCGTGCCGGGTGCGGCCGGCCGGGCTGCGGCTGGCGCATCCGGACACCGGTCATGCCGTGCGGGACGGCGCCCGGCCGCGCGCCCGCCACCGCGGGCTCCGTGCGGGGCCTGGTCTCCTCGCCGGCCTGCCGGGCCCCCGCGGGCACCGGCCGCGGGGCCACGTCGGTCACGTCGGTCACCGGCAGCGCGCCGCGCGGCGGCGCGTAGCCGCGCAGCCGGTCCCGGAGCGCGAACACCCGGCTCTCGACCCGGGCGATCAGCGGCTCGCACCACGGCAGCGCCAGCAGGACCAGCAGCCCGGCGGCCCAGCCCAGCAGCACGTCGCTCACCCAGTGGGTGCCGAGGTAGACGGTGGTCGCGCCGACGCCGAGCGCGAAGACGGACGCGATGACCGACAGTGAGCGCCGCGCGCCGGGGGTGGTGGCCAGGTACGCCAGGATTCCCCAGGTCACGACGGCGTTGGCGGTGTGTCCCGAGGGAAATATATCGCCGGTCAGGAACATCTCGTTCGAGCCGATGACGTTGGCGTAATGGGGGCCCTCGCGGCCCATCCCGAGCTTGGCCGCGCCGACCGAGGCGTTCAGCAGGAGCAGGGCGCAGGCCATCACCAGCAGGGGGCGGAGGGTCCGCTGCCGCCAGCAGCGCCAGCCCAGCCAGGCCGCGATCAGCACGGCGGTGGGGCCGCGCTGGCCGAGCACCACGAAATAGTCCAGAAACGCGTGCAGCGCCGGCCACTGCTTATAGGGCCGGAAGAGCATGACCTGCCAGTCGAGGCGGACCAGCCACGACGTGCTCCACACCGCCGCCACGATGGCCGCATAGAAGCCCAGGGTGGCCCAGAGCAGGGCCATGCGGGTGCGGCTCATAACAGGGGCCGGCACGTCGGGCGGCTGTGGCTCCTGTTCGAGGCGGGCCAGGAATCGGTCGGTACGCACGCTCGCAAGATTACAGGCGGTGATAGCGGGCTTCCCGCTCCGGCCCGCCTTCGTAATGGCGATGTGATGTATGACGGATATTTTCCGCCATCCTATTTCCCGGCTTTACGAAATGCTCGGCCGCGCGATTCGGTGGCACCGGATAATTCCCGGGACCCCTTCGGGCGCTTTCACTTTCGGTGTCCGGAGGTGAACGGCGCCCGGCGCGCGGACGGCCCGGACCGGGTCCCGGGGACGGGTGCGGGACCGGCGGGCGGGCTGCCGTAGTCTGGGTGACCATCTGCCCCCTTCACCATGCCCGGCAGGCGTGCCGCCGGGACTTCCCCCATGGTGCCGGGTGGCCTGCGCGATACCAGGAGGTGCGTTGATGGCCGGGGCGACCCCGCCCGGAACCCCCGCTCACCACGACCGCAACCGCTGGCTGGTCCTCGTCGTCCTCTGCGCCAGCCTGCTGCTGGTCGCCGTGGACGCCACCGTGCTCCACGTGGCGGTCCCCGCCGTCACCGAGGACCTGCGGCCCAGCGGTATGGAACTGCTGTGGATCGTCGACGTCTACCCGCTCGTCTGTGCTTCCCTGCTGATCCTCTTCGGCACCCTCGGCGACCGCGTCGGACGCCGCCGGGTGCTGCTCCTCGGCTACGGCTGCTTCGGCGCCGCCTCGGCCCTGGCCGCCTGCGCCACCGGCCCCGCCACCCTCATCGGCGCCCGGGCCCTGCTCGGCGTCGGCGGCGCGATGATCATGCCCGCGACCCTGTCGATCCTGCGCCAGGTCTTCCCGGACCGCCGGGAACGGGCCCTGGCCATCGGCATATGGAGCGCCGTCGCGGCCGTGGGCGCCGCGATAGGCCCGCTGGTCGGGGGCGTGCTGCTGGAGCACTTCTGGTGGGGCTCGGTCTTCCTGGTCAACATCCCGCTGATGGCGGTGTGCCTGCCGGTCGGCGCGCTGCTGCTGCCGGAGTCGACCGGCGACCGGTCGGGGCCGTGGGACGTGACGGGCGCCCTGCTCGCGGCGACCGGCCTGTTCTCCGTCATCCTCGCCGTGAAACGGGCCGGGGGCGGGGACCTGTTCACCGCCGGGACCGTGCTGGCGGCCGGGCTCGGCTGCGGGCTGCTGGTGATGTTCGTGCGCAGGCAGCGCCGCCTCGGCGAGCCGCTGATCGACCTGTCGGCGTTCTCCCGGCCCGCCTTCGGTACCGCCGTGGGCTGCATCGTGCTCACCGTGCTCGCCCTCGTCGGCCTCGCGCTGGTGGCCGCCCAGTACCTGCAACTGGTCCTCGGCCTCTCCCCGCTGGAGACCGGGCTGCGGCTGCTGCCGCTGAGCGTGGCCGCGGTCGGCGCCGGACTGCTCGGCTCCCGCATGCTGCACCGGCTCGGCCCGCGCCGGATGGTCGCCTTCGGCTTCGGGCTCACGGCGCTGGCCGTGCTGACCCTGGTCCTGCTCGGCGAGCACGATCAGCCGGCCGTGATGACGCTGGGTTTCGTGCTGCTGGGCTTCGGGCTGGAGACCACACTCTTCGGCTCCTACGAGTCGATGCTCAGCGACGCCCCGGCCGCCGAGGCCGGCGGGGCCGCGGCGATCGGGGAGACCGCGTACCAGTTCGGCGCGGGCATCGGCATCGCCCTGCTGGGCAGCGTGATGAACGCCATGTACGGGCCCGCCGTGCGCCGCGCGGAGGGCATCGAGGGGGTGGGCACCGCGGACGCCGAGGCCGCCGGGAACTCGCTGGGGGAGGCGTACACCGTGGCCGCCCGGCTCGGCGGCGCGTCCGGCGAGGCCCTGCGGGAGGCCGCCCGCGACGCCTTCGTGCACGGAATGCACATGACGCTCGTGGCCAGCGCCCTGCTGCTGCTGTGCGGCGCCCTGGCCGCGCTGCGCCTGCCGCGGGACCTCTGCGCGGGCCGCCGGGCCCCCGATGAGCAGGGGAGGAACGCGGAGCGGACACTCTTGCCCACCGGGATTACTCGCCCGTAACCTCCCGCCATGGCCACAGACACCAAGCCCCCCTTCGACTCGGCCGACCCGCTGGGCATCGACGACCTGCTCAGCGACGACGACCGGGCCGTGCGCCTGACAGTCCGGC
The DNA here is from genome assembly GCF_051386415.1 of Streptomyces sp. URMC 129. Lineage (NCBI taxonomy): Bacteria > Bacillati > Actinomycetota > Actinomycetes > Kitasatosporales > Streptomycetaceae > Streptomyces > Streptomyces sp. URMC 129. The sequence continues at coordinate 16,113 of NZ_JBPQTQ010000023.1, read as the reverse complement.
ACTGGGCGGACGAGCGGGTCCTGCCGCACGTCGCCGAGTGGTACGAGGAGGGCGAGGTACCGGGCATCCGCGAGCTGGCCAGAGAGCTGGGCTCGATCGGCGCCCTCGGCATGACCCTGACCGGCTACGGCTGCGCCGGGGCCTCCGCCGTCCAGTACGGCCTGGTCTGCCTGGAGCTGGAGGCCGCCGACTCGGGCATCCGCTCCCTGGTCTCCGTGCAGGGCTCCCTCGCCATGTACGCCATCCACCGCTACGGCTCGGCGGAGCACAAGGAGCGCTGGCTGCCCTCCATGGCGGCGGGCGAGACGATCGGCTGCTTCGGCCTGACCGAGCCGGACCACGGCTCCGACCCGGCCGGGATGCGCACCTTCGCCAAGCGGGACGGCTCCGACTGGGTGCTCAACGGGCGCAAGATGTGGATCACCAACGGCTCGGTGGCCGGCGTCGCGGTCGTCTGGGCCCGCACCGACGAGGGCGTGCGCGGCTTCGTCGTCCCCACCGACACCCCCGGCTTCGCCGCCGTCAAGATCCGCCACAAGGGGTCGCTGCGCGCCTCGGTCACCAGCGAGCTGATCCTGGACGACGTGCGGCTGCCCGGTGACGCCCTGCTGCCCGAGGCGCGTGGGCTGGGCGCGCCGCTGAGCTGCCTGAGCCACGCCCGCTACGGCATCGTGTGGGGCGCCATGGGCGCCGCCCGCACCTGCTTCGACACCGCGCTGTCCTACGCCCGCACCCGCGAGCAGTTCGGCAGGCCGCTGGGCGCCTTCCAGCTCACCCAGGGCAAGCTCGCGGACATGGCCGTCGAGCTGCACAAGGGCGTCCTGCTGGCCCTGCACCTCGGCCGCCGCCTCGACGCGGGGCGGCTGCGCCCGGAGCAGGTCAGCTTCGGCAAGCTGAACAACGTCCGCGAGGCGCTGGAGATCTGCCGCACCGCCCGCACGATCCTGGGCGCGAACGGGATCTCGTACGAGTACCCGGTGATGCGGCACATGGCCAACCTGGAGTCCGTGCTGACCTACGAGGGCACCAGCGAGATGCACCAGCTCGTGCTGGGCAAGGCCCTCACCGGACTGGACGCGTTCCGCGGCTAGCGGCCGGCCGGGGCCCGTTCCGGAGCGGCCGGGGGTGCCCCGGACGTCACCCATAATCGTGCCCGTGACTCTTCTCGCCGGCGCGGCACCCCCGTCCGCCGCCGCGCCGGCGCTGCGGCGCGCGGCGCCGGCGCTGCTGATCGTCGCGGCCGTCCGGCTGCTGGGCGTGGTCGTCCTCGAACTCTGGGACCCGGCCGGGGAGAAGGCGGCGGTCCGGCTGCTCTCGGAGCGGTGGGACTCCGTCTGGTACGCGAGCATCGCCGAGCACGGCTACGGCAGGACCGTCCGGACCGGGGACGGCGGCGTCCACTCCGACCTGGCGTTCTTCCCGCTGCTGCCCGTGCTGGAGCGGCTGGTGGCCGCCGTCTCGCCGCTGTCGGTCTCCGGGGCGGGGCTGCTGGTCAGCGCGGTCGCGTCGCTGGCCGCCGCCTGGGGGCTGTTCGCCGTGGGGGAGCTGCTGTCCGGGCGGCGTGCCGGGCTGCTGCTGGCCGCCCTGTGGGCGGCGGTGCCGGTGGGGATCGTGCAGTCGATGGCCTACACCGAGTCGCTCTTCACGGCCTTCGCCGTCTGGGCGCTCTGGGCGCTGCTCACCGGCCGCTGGGCCGTGGCGGGCGCGCTGTCCGCGCTGGCCGGGCTGACCCGCCCGGCCGGGCTCGCGGTGGCCGCCGCGGTGGTGGTCACGGCCGCGGCGGCCGTGGCGTCCGGGCGGGAGCGCGCGGGCGGGCGCCTGGCGCTGGGCGTCGTCCTGGCGCCGCTGGGCTGGCTGGGCTTCGTGGGCTGGGTGGCGGTGCGGACCGGGAGCCCGCTGGGCTATCTGGAGACGCAGGAGCAGTGGGGGAACGGATTCGACGGCGGGCGGGCGTTCGCGGCGTTCGTCCTCGACCGGCTCACCGGGACGGCGCCGCTCGCGGGTCTGGCGCTGTGCGGGGGTCTGGCGCTGCTGGGCTGGGCGTGCGTGCTGTGCGTGCGGATGCGCCTGCCGCTGCCGCTGCTGGTCTACGGCGGCGCGATGGTGGCGCTCGCGCTGTGCGGCGCCGGGTACTTCGGGTCCAAGCCGCGGCTGCTGCTGCCCGCGTTCCCGCTGCTGCTGCCCGCCGCCGTCGCGCTGGCCAGGGCGCGTCCGGCCGCCGCGGCGCTCACGGTGGGCGGCGCCGCGCTCGGCGCCGCGCTGTACGGCGCCGTGTGGCTGACGGGCTCGGGGCCGCCCTGACGCGGGTCCGGCTCCGCCCGTGCGCGGGCGGAGCCGGATCAGCTCTGGTTGAAGAAGCCGCCTTCCGAGACGTGGCGGGAGTCGCCGCTGACCACCTGGTAGTCGGCCGGGGTCAGCAGGAACACCCGGTTGGCCACGCGCTCGATGCTGCCGCGCAGGCCGAAGATCAGACCGGCCGCGAAGTCCACGACGCGCTTGGCGTCGGCGGGCTCCAGCACGGTGAGGTTGACGACGACGGGGATGCCGTCGCGGAAGAGCTCACCGATCCGGCGGGCGTCCCGGAAGCCGCCCGGGGTGACCGTCGCGATGCGGCTGCCCTGCTCCTCCGCTTCCTTCGCCGCCACCCGCAGGCGCGGGTCGGTGGTCCACGGCACGACGTTGTCGCCGGGCTCCGGGCCCTCGGCGTACTCGTCGTCGTAGTAACGCATCTCGCGGTCGTCGACGAGGCCCAGCCAGGCACTAGCCTTGCGCACCGATCCCATGGACGCCTCCTCTCTGCTCACGCGGTCCGTCCACCCGTCCGCGCTCTCTATCGTCGTGCATGATGCGGATGGTGCGCCAAGTGGATAGCCGCTGATATCGAGTTTCGTAACGATCCTGGTGCATAGGACATGGCACCTCATCAGGGACGTTGCGGTAGCGGGGCCCTGACGGAGAGTGAGTTGTGCACGCCCCGCCATATGGGTGATACGGGGCGTGTCCGTGCTGGCCGAAAGGCGTTCTCGACAACGAGGTGAACGCCCGGAATATTCGAGGCCAGCGCTTGTCAGGGGCATGCCCTACAGCGAGCTCCCGACCACGCCTCACAGGCCCGCATACCCATCGGGCCCCGGTTTCCTTGACTGGAGGAAGAAGAAGTGAGTTTGAAGCGCACCAACCCCCACAGACGCATGTCGCGACGCCTGCGGCTGACCGCCGCCGCGTCGGGCCTGCTGATGGCCGCCGCGGCGTTCTTCATGCCCAGTGCCGCTTCGGCCGCCCCCGTGACGTTCAGCGCCACGCAGCTCTCGTCCGCGCACAACGCCGTCCTCGCCGCCGACGTCGCGGGCACCGCCTGGACGGTCGACCAGGAGACCAACCGCGTCGTGGTCACGGTCGACGAGACGGTCTCCAACGCCGAGATCGCGCAGATCAGGCGCAGCGCGGGCACCCTCTCCGGCGCCATCGCCATCGAGCGCACCGAGGGCACGCTCCAGCGGTACATCGCGGGCGGCGACGCCATCTACGCCAGCGCGGGGTGGCGCTGCTCGCTGGGGTTCAACGTCCTGATCGGGAGCGCGTACTACTTCCTGACCGCCGGGCACTGCACCGAGGGCTTCCCGGACTGGTACAGCAACTCGTCGCAGACCACCTACCTCGGTCCGACGACGGGCTCCAGCTTCCCGACGAACGACTACGGCATCGTGCGGTACGACAACACCACGATCTCCAAGCCGGGCACGGTCAACCTGTACAACGGGACGACCCGCGACATCACCGGCTCGGCGAACCCGGTCAACGGCCAGGCGGTGCAGCGCAGCGGCAGCACCACCGGCCTGCGCAGCGGCTCGGTCACCGGGCTCAACTACACGGTGAACTACGGCGGCGGTGACATCGTCTACGGGCTGACGAGGACCAACGTCTGCGCCGAACCCGGCGACAGCGGCGGCCCGTTCTTCTCGGGCAACACCGCGCTCGGCCTCACCTCCGGCGGCAGCGGCAACTGCTCCACCGGCGGCACGACGTACTTCCAGCCGGTCGTCGAGGCGCTGAACGCCTACGGGGCGAGGGTCTACTGATCCCCTGACACCCCCGGCACCCTGACCCGCTGCCCCCGCCCGCGTCGCCGGGCGGGGGCAGCGGCGTGTCCGGGCGGGGCGGTGGTGACCGGTACGGCGCGCGGCGGGTGTCCGCACCCCGGGAAGTGGCACATATCACATCCGCCGGACCGGAAGGTGACGGTCTACGGGCGGAGAACGGAACACTCAACGGTGACTTCCGGACAGGTCTAGTCCGCGAGATGGGGAGGTCATCCGGCGGCGGGCGGCGTTCGACCCGGATTCGATCGGGTGGCGGTACTCCGGTCCTGTGGGCTCACCGCAGGAAAACCCGGAGTGTTCTGGATGGTTTACGCGCATAACCCTTTGCGGTGTGTTCATATACCTGGGGCAGGATCTCGTTCTTGTGTGCTCCCGGGCGGGCTCGGAATACTCGCGAACACCGCTTGGCATGGATGGTGACCCCCCTGACGGCTGGCCAAGTCTGTGCCCTCTCCGGAGCCGGACGGCTCCATCCCCCACAGGAGGAAAGAGCGTGACACACCGAACCTCGTCATCCCGCCGCCGTGCGGCGGCGGCCACCGCGCTGGCCGCGCTGCTCGCCGGAACGTTCGCCGGCGCACAGGCGGGCGCGACCACCCCCACAACCGCCTCGCCCGCCCCCGCCACGCTGTCGTCCTCCGAAGCGGGCACGCTGGCGACCACCCTGACCGACCGACTGGGCGCCGACGCGGCGGGCGCCTACTACAACGCCGACTCCGCCACGCTCGTGGTCAACGTCGTGGACGAGGCCGCGATCCCCGCCGTCGAGGAGGCGGGCGCCGCCCCGCGGGTCGTCGAGCACAGCCTGGCCGAGCTGGAGGACGCGCGGTCCCGGGTCGAGGAGTTCGCCGTGCCCGGCACCTCCTGGGCCATCGACCCCGTGACCAACATGGTCAAGGTCACCGTGGACGACACCGTCACCGGCACGGCCCTGGCCGCCGTCAGGGACGGCGTCGAGGCCCTCGACGGCATGGCTACGCTGCGGCACGCGCCGGGGACGTTCGAGCCGTACATCGCGGGCGGCCAGGCCATCTACTCGGGCGGCGCCCGCTGCTCCCTCGGCTTCAACGTGACGGTCGACGGCCGCCCCGCCTTCCTGACGGCGGGTCACTGCGGCGAGGAGGGCAGCACCTGGTCCGACGCCTCGGGCGGCGCGGGCATCGGCACCATGACGGTCGGGGAGTTCCCCGGCTCGGACTACGCGCTGGTCGAGTACACGGGCCAGACCGACGCCCCCAGCGCGGTCGACCTCCACGACGGCACCACCCAGGAGATCACCGGGGCCGCCGAGGCCACGGTCGGCCAGGAGGTGCGGCGCAGCGGCAGCACCACCGGGGTGCACGGCGGGACGGTCACGGCGCTGGACGTCTCCGTGCGGTACCCGCAGGGCACGGTCGAAGGCACGATCGAGACCACGGTCTGCGCCGAGCCCGGCGACAGCGGCGGCGCGCTCTTCGCGGGCTCCTCGGCGATCGGCCTCACCTCCGGCGGCAGCGGCGACTGCACGGCGGGCGGCACGACGTTCTTCTTCCCGGTGACGGACGCCCTGGAGGCGGTCGGCGCGACGATCCCGTAACCCCATGCCGCCACGGGCGGCGGCCCGCGCGGGGTTCCGCCCCGGCCGCCCGGCGGCCGGGGGCGCTCGGTATTCCGGCCGGGGCGGCGGTGTGCTTCGCCGCCGCCCCGGGTGGGGTTATCCGGCGGCGACGAGTTCCGCGATCTGCACCGCGTTGAGGGCCGCGCCCTTGCGGAGGTTGTCGTTCGCGACGAACAGCGCCAGGCCGTTGTCCACCGTCTCGTCGCGGCGGACGCGGCCCACGTAGCTGGCGTCGCGGCCGGCGGCCTGGAGAGGGGTCGGGATGTCGGACAGCTCCACGCCGTCCGCCCCCGCCAGCAGCTCGCGGGCCCGGGCCGGGGTGATCTCGCGCTCGAAGCGGGCGTTGATCTGGAGCGAGTGGCCGCTGAAGACCGGGACGCGCACGCAGGTGCCGGAGACCTTCAGGCCGGGGATCTCCAGGATCTTGCGGCTCTCGTTGCGGAGCTTCTGCTCCTCGTCGGTCTCGTCCAGGCCGTCGTCCACGATCGAGCCGGCCAGCGGGAGCACGTTGAACGCGATCGGCCGCGCGTACACCTGGGGGGCCGGGAGGTCCACGGCCGTGCCGTCGAACGCCAGGCGGGCCACGTCCTGCGCGACCGCGCCGCGCACCTGGCCGTCCAGCTCCGCGACACCGGCCAGGCCGCTGCCGGAGACCGCCTGGTAGGTGGCGACCACCAGCGCGGTCAGGCCCGCCTCGTCGTGCAGCGGGCGCAGCACCGGCATGGCGGCCATCGTCGTGCAGTTCGGGTTGGCGATGATGCCCTTGGGGCGCCGGGTCGCGGCGTGGGGGTTCACCTCGGAGACCACCAGCGGTACCCCGGGGTCCATGCGCCACGCGGAGGAATTGTCGATCACCACGGCGCCGGCCGCGGCCACCTTCTCGGCGAGGGCCAGCGAGGTGGTCTTGCCCGCCGAGAACAGCACGATGTCCAGGTCCGAGTAGTCGGCCGTCGCCGCGTCCTCGACCGTGATCACGCCGTCCTGCCACGGCAGCGTGCTGCCCGCCGACCTGGCCGAGGCGAACAGCCGCAGCCGGTCGACGGGGAACTTCCGCTCGGCCAGCACCTGCCGCATCACGCCGCCGACCTGGCCGGTGGCTCCGACGATCCCGATCTTCATGGGGCTCCTCACTTACCGTTCTCGCGTCCCGTCGCTGCCCCTACCCTGCACTGCCGGGGCCCGCGTCGGCCAATTCTTTGACGACGGTCACACCGCGCGTTACTTCTGAATGGAAGTAACGCCGCCGTAACGAGGCCGAACTAACCTCCCACTGCCCGGCGGTCCGCGCGCCCGGTGCGCGGAGCGGCACAACACGACGACAAGGTGGGAGAGCGTGCACCTGACCCCGCACGAGCAGGAACGACTCCTGATCCATGTGGCCGCCGACCTGGCCGCCAAGCGCCGGGCCCGGGGCCTGCGGCTCAACCATCCGGAGGCCGTCGCCCTGATCACGGCGCACATCCTGGAGGGCGCGCGCGACGGGCGCGCCGTCGCGGAGCTGATGGAGTCCGGCCGCCGCGTCCTGGCCCGCGCGGACGTGATGGAGGGGGTGCCCGAGATGATCCACGACGTCCAGGTCGAGGCCACCTTCCCGGACGGCACCAAGCTGGTCACCGTGCACGAGCCCATCGCCTGACACTCCACACGCCCGAGACGCCCGAGCCCGAGAGAGGGGCAGCGTGATCCCCGGAGAGATCCTGTACGCCGACACGCCGGTGGTGCTCAACGAGGGCGCCCCGGTCACCCGGCTCACCGTGCGCAACGTCGCCGACCGTCCCATCCAGGTGGGCTCCCACTACCACTTCGCCGAGGCCAACCCCGGCCTCGACTTCGACCGTGCCGCCGCCCGGGGCAAGCGCCTGGCGATCGCCGCGGGCACCGCCGTCCGGTTCGAGCCCGGCATCCCCGCCGAGGTGGACCTGGTGCCGCTGGCCGGCGCCCGGGTCGTCCCGGGGCTGCGCGGCGAGACGGGCGGTGCCCTGTGAGCGGGACCGAGCTGAGCCGGGCCAGGTACGCGGATCTCTTCGGGCCCACCACCGGGGACCGGGTGCGGCTGGCCGACACCGATCTGTTCGTCGAGATCGAGGACGACCTGTCCGGCGGCCCCGGGCGGGCCGGGGACGAGGCAGTCTTCGGCGGCGGCAAGGTCATCCGCGAGTCCATGGGCCAGTCCCGCGCCACCCGCGCCGAGGGCACCCCGGACACCGTGATCACCGGCGCCGTCGTCCTGGACCACACCGGCATCGTCAAGGCCGACGTCGGCATCAGGGACGGCCGGATCACCGCCCTGGGCAAGGCCGGGAACCCGGACACCATGGACGGGGTCCACCCCGGTCTGGTGATCGGCCCGGAGACCGAGATCATCTCCGGCAACGGCCGCATCCTCACCGCCGGCGCCATCGACGCCCATGTCCACTTCATCTCCCCGGGCATCCTGGACGAGGCACTGGCCTCGGGGATCACCACGCTCATCGGCGGCGGCACCGGCCCGGCCGAGGGCACCAAGGCCACCACCATCACGCCGGGCCCCTGGCACCTGGCCCGGATGCTGGAGGCGCTGGACGGCCACCCGCTCAACATCGGGCTGCTCGGCAAGGGGAACACCGTCTCCCGCGAGGCCATGCTCAGCCAGCTCCGGGGCGGCGCCGTCGGCTTCAAGATCCACGAGGACTGGGGCGCCACGCCCGCCGCCATCGACGCCTGCCTGCGGGTGTGCGACGAGACCGGCGCCCAGCTCGCCATCCACACGGACACGCTCAACGAGGCCGGTTTCGTCGCCGACACCCTCGCGGCGATCGCCGGCCGGTCCATCCACGCGTACCACACCGAGGGCGCGGGTGGCGGGCACGCGCCCGACATCATCACGGTCGTCTCCGAGCCGAACGTGCTGCCCAGCTCGACCAACCCGACCCGGCCGCACACCGTCAACACGGTCGAGGAGCACCTCGACATGCTGATGGTCTGCCACCACCTCAACCCGGCGGTCCCCGAGGACCTCGCCTTCGCGGAGTCCCGGATCCGGCCCTCGACCATCGCCGCCGAGGACGTGCTGCACGACCTGGGTGCCATCTCGATCATCTCCTCCGACTCGCAGGCCATGGGCCGGGTCGGAGAGGTGATCCTGCGGACCTGGCAGACCGCGCACGTGATGAAGCGGCGGCGCGGGGCGCTGCCCGGCGACGGTGCGGCGGACAACCTGCGGGCCCGTCGTTATGTCGCCAAATACACGATCAACCCGGCGGTCGCGCAGGGGCTGGACCAGGAGATCGGCTCGGTGGAGCCGGGCAAGCTGGCCGACCTGGTGCTGTGGGAGCCGGCCTTCTTCGGGGTCAAGCCGCTGCTGGTGATCAAGGGCGGGCAGATCGCGTACGCCCAGATGGGTGATGCGAACGCGTCGATCCCCACGCCGCAGCCGGTGCTGCCCCGGCCGATGTTCGGCGCGCTGGGCCGGGCCCCGGCGGCGAACTCCGTCACCTTCGTCACCGGGCTCGCCCTGGAGGACGGGCTGGCGGACCGGCTGGGGCTGGGCAAACGGCTCGTCGCCATCCGCGACACCCGGAGCACCGGCAAGGCCGACATGCGGCTCAACGACGCCCGCCCGGACGTGACCGTGGACCCCGACAGCTTCACCGTCACCATCGACGGCGAGGCGGTCGTCCCGGAGCCGGCCACCGAACTGCCGCTGGCCCAGCGGTACTTCCTCTTCTGATGGGCGGTTCCGGGGGGCGGGTTCCGGTGAGCGGGTCGGCGGCGGCCCTGCTGCTCCTCGCGGACGGGCGGTTCCCCGCCGGGGCGCACGCGCACTCCGGCGGCGCGGAGGCCGCCGTCCGCGCCGGACGGATCACGGGGCCCGCCTCGCTGGCGGCGTTCTGCCGGGGCCGCCTGCACACGGCGGGCCTGGTCGCCGCCGCCCTCGCCGCCGCGGCCTGCGCGGGCGGCGACCCGTACGTCCTGGACGAGGCCGCCGACGCCCGCACCCCGTCGCCCGCGCTGCGGGCCACGGCCCGCAAGCTCGGGCGGCAGATGCTGCGCGCGGCGCGGGCCACCTGGCCGTCCGGCGAGCTGGAGGCGGTGGCGGCGGCCCGGCCGCGCGGCCTGCACCAGCCCGTCGTCCTGGGCCTGACCGCCCGCGCCGCCGGGCTCACCCCGCACGACGCGGCGCGGGCGGCCGGATACGACAGCGTCAGCGGCCCGGCCACGGCGGCGGTGCGGCTGCTGAGCCTCGACCCGTTCGACGCGACCGCGATCCTCGCCCGGCTCGCCGGGGAGGTGGACCGGGTCGCGGAGCGGGCCGTCGAGGCCGCCCGCGCCGCGGCCGGGGAGGGCACCGACGCGCTCCCGGCCGCCTCGGCGCCGTTGCTCGACATCGCCGCGGAACAGCACGCGGCATGGCCCATGCGGCTGTTCGCCTCGTAACCCCCGGGGCCGGGCCCGACCGACCCTCCCGGCCTCGCCGACCTCCGGAACGGGAGCCCCGCCATGCACCTCGACCACCCCGAGACCTTCCCCGAGCGGCATGCCTACCGCCCCGCCGCCCCGCGCCGCCCCGACGGCACCCGCCGGGCGCTGCGCATCGGGCTGGGCGGACCCGTCGGCTCCGGCAAGACCGCCACCGTGGCCGCGCTGTGCCGGTCGCTGCGCGAGAAGGTGTCCATCGCCGTCGTCACCAACGACATCTACACCCGCGAGGACGCCGACTTCCTGCTGCGGAACGCGGTGCTGCCCGCCGACCGCATCGCGGCCGTGGAGACCGGCGCCTGCCCGCACACCGCGATCAGGGACGACATCTCCGCCAACCTGGAGGCGGTGGAGGAACTGGAGGAACGGACCGGGCCGCTGGACCTGATCCTGGTCGAGTCGGGCGGCGACAACCTCACCGCCACGTTCTCCACCGGGCTGGTCGACGCGCAGATCTTCGTGATCGACGTGGCCGGCGGGGACGACATCCCCCGCAAGGGCGGCCCCGGCGTCACCACGGCCGATCTGCTGGTGATCAACAAGACCGACCTGGCCCCGTACGTCGGCTCCGACCTGGCCCGCATGGCGCGCGACGCGGGGGCGCAGCGCGGCGGGCTGCCCGTCGCGTTCACCTCGCTGACCGCCGAGGACGGCATCCGGCCGGTCGCGGACTGGGTGCTGGAGCGGCTCGCCGCCCGGGACGCCGCGTGAGCGAGGGCGTCGTCGCGGACGCGCGGGTCACGGCGGCGCCCGGCGGGAGACTGCCGCTGCTGCGCGGCGACGGGCCGCTGGCGCTGCGCCGCACCCGCGCGGACGGGCCGTACGCGCAGGTCACGGTCGTCGGCGCGATGAGCGGGCCGCTGGGCGGCGACCGGCTGCGGCTGACCGCCGAGGTGCTGCCCGGCGCCGCGCTGCGCGTCACCTCCGCCGCCGCGACGGTCGCCCTGCCGGGCCGCGTCCCGGGCACCCCCGCCGCGTACGACACGGTGCTGCGGGTCGGGGAGGACGCGGAGCTGCGCTGGCTGCCCGAGCCGCTGATCTCGGCGGCGGGCAGCGTGCTGCGGATGACGACGCGGGTGGAACTGGCCGCGACGGCCCGGCTGGTGCTGCGCGAACAGCAGGTCCTCGGCCGCGCCGGGGAGGAGCCGGGCCGGCTGACCACGCGGCTGGTGGTCCGCCTGGCCGGGCGGCCGTTGCTCGACCAGGAGCTGTCCTACGGGCCCGGCGCCCCCGGCTGGGACGGCGGCGCGGTGCTCGGCGGCCACCGGGCGGCGGGACAACTGCTGGTGGCCGCCCCGGAGTTGGGGGAGAAGTCGGCCGAACCGGCGCTGCTGGGCGACACGGCCGTCCTGACCCCGCTGGCGGGCCCGGCCGCCCTGGTCACCGCCGTGGCCCCCGACGCGGCGGCGGTGCGGCGGTGGCTGGACGAGGGCCTGGGGCGACTGGATCCGGACAGCGGCAGGAAGTTGACGGATCGTCAACCTCGTAACATGGCTTAACGTGAGTTCATTCTCACGTACCTCTCATCAAGCCCTCAGCCCCCGTTCATCGCTGCCTCCTAGCGTCCCGAGCGCGACCCCGATCGCCCCCGTACCTGGCGCTCCGCCGCGCCGCCGATCACCAGGGGTCGTCTCCACGCCGTATCAGCGTTCGGCCGGCCAGGGGCTGGGAATGGAGAAGCCTTCATGCACGGGGAGCCGTTGACGCTCGCTCCAGGCACGCGACTGCTGCACATCGGGCCGCACAAGACAGGAACGACCGCCCTGCAGGGAGCCTTTCACCAGGCGCGGGCGAACCTGCGGGCGCACGGGGTCGTGTACGCGGGGAAGGGACGCCAGGCCAAGGAGCCGGCCGTCGCGCTCACCACCGCGGGCCCCGGGGCCGGTCCGGCGGCCCCGGCCCGGACGGCCTGGGACGCGCTGTGCGAGGAGGTCGCCGGGGAGGCCGGCTACCGGGTGGTGATCAGCAGCGAGTTCTTCTCCAACGCCGACGCCGCCGCGGCGCGGGCCGCGGTGAAGGGGCTGGAGGGCGGGCCCGTCCATGTCGTGGTGACGCTGCGGCCGTTGCGGAAGATCCTTCCCTCGCACTGGCAGCAGTACGTCAAGCACGGGCTGTGTCTTTCCTACGAGGAGTGGCTCGACAGCGTGCTGCGCCGGCCCCTGGAGGAGTGCCCGACCCCCGAGTTCTGGCACCGGCACCGCCATGACGCGCTGCTGGAGCGGTGGGCCGACGCGGCGGGGCTGGACAACCTGACCGTCGTGGTGGTGGACGACGCCAGGCCGGAGCGGCTGTTCCGGGCCTTCGAGAAGCTGCTCGACCTGCCGGAGGGCCTGCTCGTCCCGCAGCACGGCGGCATCAACCGGTCCCTCACGCTGAGCCAGACCGAGCTGCTCCGCCAGCTCAACCGCAGGCTCGCCGAGCCCGCCTGGGCCGGGTGGCCGCGCAAGACGATCGTGCGCGAGGCGGTGGTGCCCCACATGCAGGCGTACACGCCGTCCGCCGACGAGCCGCGCATCACCACCCCGGCCTGGGCCGAGAAGGCGGCGGCGGAGGTGGCCGAGGAGATGGTCACCGCCATAGCGGCCCTCGGCGTCCGGGTGATCGGTGATCTGTCCGCGCTGACCCCGCGGCCGGACGGCCCGGCCGACGCCGATGTCCCGGCCGTGATACCCACCGCCGCGGCCGTGGAAGCCATCCTGGGCGGGATCGCCGCGGGCTCGACGCTGCGGCCGGGAAAGCCGGAGCCCGCGCCGGAGCCGCGGGCGACGCCGGAACCGGGGCTGCGGCCGGGTACGGTCGAGGACCGCCCGGTCCGCAAGGTCCCCGCCGAGGAGCTGCTGCGCATCGTCGGCCGCCGCGGCATACGCCGCCTGCGCCGGGGACTCGCGGGCGGCCGGCGGTGAACGGGCGCAGGGTGGTCCTGGCCGACCCAGGTTGATCCGGGCCTGGCTGCCCTCCGGGCCGCTGACCACACTCGTCGCCATGACGAACACCGACAGCACCGGCACGCACCGCGACCGCGTCGTCCTCATCACCGGCGGCACGAGCGGCATGGGCCTGGCCACCGCACGCCTCCTGCTGGACGGCGGCGCCCACGTGATCATCACCGGCCGCGACGACGCCCGCCTCGACCGGGCGGCCGAGCAGCTCGACGGCCCGTCCGGGCCGGGCGCCCGCCTGCTGACGGTGCGGGCGGACGCGGGCAGCCCCGCCGACCTCGACCGCCTCGCCGCCGTGATCCGGGAGCGGCACGGGCGCCTCGACGGCGTCTTCGCCAACGCCGGGATCGGGATCTTCCAGCGCGGCGAGGAGGTCACGGAGCGGGACTTCGACCAGCTCGTCGCCGTCAATTTCAAGGGTGTCTTCTTCACCATCACCCGGGCCCTGCCCCTGCTCGACGCGGCGGGCGGCGGGTCGGTCGTGATCAACGCGTCGTGGACGCTGCACCGGGGCATGGCGATCTCCCCGGTCTACTCGGCCACCAAGGCGGCCGTGCACAACCTCGCCCGCACCCTCGGCAGCGACCTGGCCCCGCGCGGCATCCGGGTGAACTCGGTCAGTCCGGGCTTCATCGTCACCGAGATGTTCGAAGGCGCCGTGCCCGAGGAGGCGCGGGGCGCCGTCGTCGCGCAGGTGCCGATGGGGCGGCTCGGGCGGGCGGAGGACGTGGCGGAGACCGTGGCGTTCCTGCTCTCGCCACGTTCGTCGTACATCACGGCGCAGGACATCGCCGTGGACGGCGGTCTGGTGAACGCCCTCCCGGCGGGGGTCGACCCGACGGACGCGGCGGCGGCGTGAGCCGACCGGAGGAGGCAGGAGGACAATCGTCGTATGAGTGGTCTCGGTGAGTTCCTGCGGACCCGTCGGAGCCTGCTGCGCCCCTCCGACGTGGCGCTCCCGGAGTTCGGCGGCAGACGCCGGGTGGCCGGTCTGCGCCGCGAGGAGGTCGCGCAGCTCGCCGGGGTCAGCGTGGACTACTACACGCGGATGGAACAGGGCCGGGTGCCCCACCCCTCGAAGGCCGTGCTCGACGCCCTCGCCCGCGCGCTGCGGCTGACCGCCGACGAGACGTGGCACCTGCACCAGCTCGCCCGGCCCCGTACCCGCCCCACCGGGGACCGGCCGGCCGGCGCGCAGCGGGTACGGCCGATGCTGCGGCGGCTGCTGGACGGGCTGACGGACACGCCCGCGATGGTGATGGGGCGGTGCATGGACGTGCTGGCGTGGAACGAGGCGTCCTCGGCGCTGCTGTGCGACCTCGCGTCCCTGACCCCGGGCGAACGCAACCTCGCCCGCCTCACGTTCCTCGACCCCCGCACGAAGGAGCTGTACGCGGACTGGTCCGCGTGCGCCCGCGAGAACGTGGCCTACCTCCACCTGGAGGCGGGCCGGCGCCCGGACGACCCGCGCCTGGCGAGCCTGATCGGTGAACTGTCGATGCGCAGCGAGGAGTTCCGCCGGTGGTGGGCCGAACACCCGGTGCGGGACAAGACATCGGGCGTCAAGCGGTTCCACCACCCGGTGGTGGGCGACATGGAGCTGGACTACGAGACCCTGCGCGTCGCGGACGACCCGGACCAGGCGCTGATCACCTATGCCGCCCCGCCCGGCAGCCCGTCCGACGACGCCCTCCGCATGCTCCTCACCTGGACGGCCTCCCACCCGGCCGACACCCCCCGCCTCCCCGCCGATTGACGAGCGGCCGGCCCGGGGCGGGAACGTTCCTGGCGATACCGCGTGCCCCGGTCACAAGGCCGGAGCGACTGGACGACGCGGCGAGGACGGGATGCCGTACGGGCCGTGGGACGACCTTGACGCCGAATTGTCCGGGGCCGCCTTCATGCCCCCGGAGGCGGCCCGCCGGCTGCTCACACCGAGAGTGCGGCGGAGGCTCGACGCGGCCTTGCGAGCGGCGGGCAGAGGGCGCCCAGTCTTTCTCCGTGACGGATCGGGCGGCCGGCCCTGGTCAGACCGTGGCCGTCAGCAGGGTGGGGAGTTTGCGCATGTCGTCGAAGACGACCGTGTTCCGGCCGGTCAGCCAGTCCGCCGGGGTGAGGCCGCCCGTGTAGCCGAAGGAGCGCATGCCCGCGGCGCGGGCGGCCTGTATGCCGTACTGGCTGTCCTCGATCACCGCGCAGCGGGCCGGGGGGACGCCCATGCGGGAGGCCGCGTGCAGGAACAGGTCGGGAGCCGGCTTGCCGTGCGGGACCTCGCTCGCGCTGAAGATCCGGCCCGCGAAGCGGTCGTACAGGCCGGTGCGGGACAGCGTGCGGCGCATCTTGGCGTGGCTGCCGCTGGAGGCGATGCAGTGCGGGATCGTGATGGCGTCCAGCGCCTCGCTGATGCCGTCGACCTCGGTCAGCTCGGCGTCGATCGCCGCCTCCAGGCGCCGCTGGTACCACTCGCCCCAGCGGGCCGCCGTCTCCTCGCCCAGCCTTTCGGCGATCTGGGCCAGCACCGCGCGCTCGGAGCGGCCCAGGAAGCGGTCGACGATCTCCCGCTCGGACAGCGGCCAGCCCAGCTCGGCGCCCAGCTCGACGCAGATGCGCAGCGCGAGACGCTCGCTGTCGACCAGCACGCCGTCGCAGTCGAAGATCACCAGGTCGATGGGGTGAGCAGTCACCCGGGCAGCCTAGCTTGTCGGGATGACGACAAAGGGACAGATCGTCGTGCTGACCGGTCCGCCGGGGGCGGGGAAGTCCACGGTGGCGCGGCTGTTGGTCGAGGGGGAGCCGGCGCCCGGCGCGCACCTGCACGCCAATGACTTCTGGGGCTTCATCCGGCAGGGGGCCGTGCTGCCGTTCCTGCCGGGGGCGCGGCGGCAGAACGAGGTCGTCGTCGGGGTCGTGGCCCGGGCGGCTGCCGGTTACGCGGCCGGGGGCTACCGGGTGGTCGTGGACGGGGTCGTCGGGCCTGGTTCGTCGATCCGTTCCGGGCGGCGGCGGGGGAGGCGGGAGT
>NZ_JBPQTQ010000022.1:0-53618 GCF_051386415.1 Streptomyces sp. URMC 129 | reverse complement strand
CCGCCTCCCCCATCACCGCCGCCTCCCCCGCCGCCGCTTCCGCCGGCTCTGATCCAGTCGAAGAGCGAGCGCCAGAAGTTCCTCCACCATGCCTGAGCCGCCGCCGCGGCTTGTGCCGCTGCCTGGGCCCTCATCGCGTCCGCGAGGCGGCTGCCGTAGTTGGGGATGACATCGGCGTGCGAAGTGCTGCTGTGTGAGCTGGAACCGCCCCACGAAAGGTCGAAGTTCGGCGCCTCATAGTTCTCTATGGCATAGGAGGCGGCAACGCCGACGGCGACGGCCGCGGTCGCCGCAACGGCGACTTCCAGGACGCAGGCGTCCCAGAAGCAGTGGCCGCTGGGGTCCGTGCCGTTGAGTGGCGAGCCGTTGATGTAGCCGTACCGGTTCGCGTTGGCGGACGGGGTCGGTTCGAGGAGCCAGGTGTCGCGTGACGTGAACGAGCCTGTGCCGGGCTGGTACCAGCGGGCGGCCATGTTGACGTCGCCGCTGTCCGGGTCGGTCCAGCCGGACTGGTAGCCGAGGGACGGGGACGTGCCGCTGGTGGCCGTGACCTCACCGAACGGGTCGTAGGCGCGGGACGCGGTGACCGTGGTGGCGTCCGGGGAGAGGGTGGCCACCACGTCGTCGTGCCGGTCGGTGAGGAGTTGGGCGGAGTCAGTGCCGAGCAGCGCGCCGGACGGGTCGCGGTGGTAGAGCGATGTGCCGTCGGAGACCAGGTTGTTGGAGCCGCCGTCGTAGGTGAAGGCCGTGCCGTCCGTCTGCGTCACGCGGTCCAGCGAGTCGTAGGCGTACGTCGACTCGCCGTCCGTGACGCGGCGTTCGAACGCGTCGTGGGTCAGGGTGCGGGTCGCGCCGCCGGCCGGGGTCACCGTGGACAGCGTGCCGCGCGGTGTGTAGGTGTACGTGGAATCGCCGTCCGACAGAAGCCGGTTGCGCGCGTCGAAGACAGCCGTCCCGCGGCCCGCCCAGGTGCGGTTGCCCGCCGCGTCCCAGGCATAGGCGGTGGTCGTGGCGCCGTCGGACCAGGACGTGAGGCGGCCCGCCCGGTCGTAGGTGTACGTGTTGGTGCCGGCGCCCGCCGTGCCGCGGGTCTCCTTGGTGGTGAGGTTGTCGTCCAGGTCGTATCCGTACGTGACGGCCGTGATCTCGCTGCCGCCGTGCCCCTGTTCCAGCCGGTCGCCGGTGAGGCGGCCCAGCGCGTCGTAGGTGTACGCGCGGGTGGCGTGGATCTGCGAGCCGGTCCCGGTCCGCGTCATGTACGTCCGCAGCGTGGTGCGGCCGGCCGCGTCGTAGCCGTAGAAGGTGCCGAAGCCGTCCGTGCCGTGCCCGGCCCACTCCAGGCGCCCCAGCGCGTCGTAGGTGAACGTCGTGGTGCCGGAGGCGTCGGTCCGCCCGGTCATGCGGCCGTCCGCGTCGTAGGCGTACGAGGACTCGCCGCCCGGCCCGTCCGCGGTGAGCAGTTGGCCGCGGTCGTTGTAGGTGTAGATGTCGCGGCCCAGCACCTCGTTGGTGGCCTGCTCGGTCATCCGGCCGGCGAGGTCGTAGACGAACCTCCGGTCCAGCGTGTCGGCTTCGGCGCCGGTGCCGGTCTCGCGGATCAGGCGGCCCAGGCCGTCGTAGGTGCGGTGGCGCTCGACGCCACCGGGCAGCAGATCGGTGACGGGCCGGCCCGCCGCGTCGTAGACCGTGGTCCAGGTGCGGTCGGCCGCCGCCGGGTGGGCGTCGGTGGCCGGTTCGATGGTGGACTCGGGCAGGCCCCAGGAAGTGAACGTGTGGATCGTGGTGTTGCCCCGGCCGTCGGTGTACCGGGTCCGGTTGCCCGCCGCGTCGTAACCGAAGGTGGTCGTGATGTCGGTGTCGGCGTCGACCGGTTCGGTCTGTTCGGTGAGGCGGCCCAGCGCGTCGTGGGCGAAGGTGGTCACGGCTCCGCCGGGGGCGGTGGCCGAGGTCTGGTTGCCGTCGGCGTCGTACGACGCCCGCGTGGTGCGCAGCACGTCGGTTCCGGTACCGAACTCCTCGGTACGGACGGGCAGTCCGAGGTGGTTGTACCGGGTGGTCGTGCGGCGTCCGGACGCGTCGGTGGTCGCGGTCGGGCGGCCGAAGGCGTCGTAGCCGAAACGGGTGGTGGCGAAGCCGCCCTCGGTGACCCGGAGGACCTCCCCGGCCGCGTTGTGGACGGCCTGGACGGTGACTCCGCCGGGGGACGAGGACGCGATCTGGTTGCCCGCGTCGTCCCAGGTGAACGTCGCGGTGTGGTGGGCCAGGTGCGGGTGCCGCTCCACCACGGTTGAGGTCAGGCGCCGGCCCAGCTCGTCGTAGGTGGCCTCGGTCCTGGCTCCGGTCGGGTCGGTGGCGGACAGCTGGAGGCCGGTCGGGGTCCAGGTGTAGGTGGTCTGGCCGCGCGGGAACGTTCCCGGGAAGCCGGGCGTCTCCCCGCCCTCGCCCCCGGCGACCGGGTCGGTGACGCTGAGGAGTTGCCCGAGCTGGTCGTAGGCGTAGTCGGTGGTGCGGCCCAGGGGGTCGGTCGCCGCGACCGTGCGGCCGAGGACGTCATGGGTGAACGTCTCGGTGGCCGTGATCGGCTGACTGCCGCCCGGGGGCGTGTAGTCGGGGCGGGTGACGGCCGTGACCTGGCCGCGGAGGTCGTGGCTGATGCGGGTGACCCGGCCGTTCGGGTCCCGGGTCCCGGTGACCTCGCCGAAGGTGTTGTAGCCGGTCAGGGCCGCGGGGCGGGCCTGCTGCGCGGGCCCGCCCGCCGTCTCCACGCCGACCTCGGGCGCGGTCTCGGCGACGAGGCGGCCGAGCGCGTCGTAGCGGTAGTCGGTGGTCGCGCCGCGCGGGCTGGTGGTGGAGGTCCGCAGGCCGCGCTGGTCGTAGGTGTGGGTGGTGGTGCTCTGCCCGTCGGCGTCCGCGATGGTTTCGGTGAGGACGTTGCCCGCCGTGTCGTAGGTGAACGACGTCGCCAGGTACTCGGCGGCCGTGGCGCCCGACTGGCGCTGTTCCAGGGGGCGGTCGGCCGGGTCGTACGTGAAGGTGGTCTCGCGGTTGAGGCCGCCCGGGTCGAGCGTGGTACTGACGACGCGCCCGGAGGTGTCCACCTCGTGGACGACTTCGGTCGCGCCGCCGCCGGTCACCTGGCGGACCAGGTGGCCCGCGCGGTCGTAGGTGTTGGCCTCCAGCACGATGTCGTGCCGGGTGCCGTCGGACTGGGTCACGTCCTCGGCGGTGACGGTGGCGGTGAGACCGTCACCGAAGTAGGTGTAGGACGTGGTGGCGCCCATCGCGTCGGTGCTGGACGCGAGCCGGCCGGCCGGGTCGTAGGCGAACGACTCCAGGGTCAGGTCACGGACCTGCCCCGAGGGATCGCCCTGCCAGTCCTGGAGGATGGTCTCGGCGTGCAGCCCGCGTGGGGTGTACGTGTACCGGAACACCGTCCCGGCCGCGTCCGTCTCCCGGATCAGCCGGCCCATGGTGTCGTGGACGTAGAAGGTGGCGTTCCCCTCGGCGTCGATGACGCGGTCGGTCCGGCCGAAGGCGTCGTACCGGTAACTGACCACCCGTTCGGGGTCGTCACCCGTCAGGTCGGTCGCCGTTTCGCTCAGCACCTGGCCGTCGGCGTCGAACGTACGGGTGACGCGGGCGGTGTGGGTGGCGCCGGTGATCTCGTTCTCGGCCCCGGTGCCGGTCTCGGTGACCACGCGGGAGAGCGCGTCGTAGGTGAACGTCACCGTCACGCCGTCCGGTTGGCTGTCCGAGGTTTCCGTGGAGGAGAGCCTGCGGCCCAGCCCGTCGTAGGTGTGCTCGGTGACCAGGCCGGAGGGCGAGGTGACGCGCGCCAGGTCGCCGGTGGCGTAGTAGGCGTACCGGGTGACCGCGCCGTCCGGGCCCTCGTCGGTGGCCAGCAGCCCGGCGGGGGTGGTGCCGCCGCCGACGGCGGCCTCGGTGCCGGTCGTGTAGGTGCGCCGGGTGGTGCGCCCGTCCGGCAGCACGGTGGTGGCGGGCAGGCCGAGGGCCGTGTAGGTCATCTCGGTGCGGTAGGTGTCGTCGCCGGGACCGGAGGAGCGGGCGTCGCCGGCCGACACGGGCTTGTCGTTGCGCGGATCGAGCGGGTTGCCCGCGTTGAGGTAGTGGTCGGTGAACGACGTCCGGCAGTCGTGCCGCGAACGGCAGGTCGTGGTCGAGACCGTGTTGCCGCGCGCGTCGTGACCGGTGATGGTCGGGTTCCCGTTCGGGTCGGTGACCGTGTGGAGGAAGCCGCCGACATCGTAGGCGTAGGAGGTGACCCGCCCTTCCGGGTCCGTCACGTAGGTCCTGCGGTAGCCGCGCCGCGCGTCGTATGCCGTGGTGGTGATCCCGCCCGCCGGGTCGGTGACGTCGACGGTGGCGGTGAGCGACGACGCGGTCCACTGTGCCTGGGCGAGGTAGTGGGCGGTGACCTCGTCCTGGGTCAGGGCCCGTCGGTAGACCGCGATCTCGTCCACGGTGCCGTTGAAGTAGGCGGTGCCGTTGGGGAATCCGGTCCAGTCGCTGCTGGCGTAGCCGGCGCCGACGTAGCCGTGGGCCCTGGCCTGATCGCCGATCGTCCCGGTCAGTTCACCGACCTTCACCCCGTCCAGGTAGAGGGTCTGGACGTTCCCCGCTCCGGTCAGGACCACGTGGTGCCACGCGTCGTCGGTGACCGGCCCGCTGGAGGTGATGGGCTGCGGACTCGTGCCCGGGACCCGCCACTGGGCGCGCAGCTTCCCGCTGCCGTCGATGGTGATGGCGGGCGTCCAGGAGGTGGGGGTGGAACCGAGTGGCTGGTTCTGGAATCCCAGGAGCACGCCGCGCGGAGTGGTGGTCCTGAACCACAGTTCGGCGCTGAGGGCGGTCGTGCCGCCCAGCACGTCGCCGGGGATCTCGATGGCGTCCCCGGACAGGACCGCACCGCGGCCACTGGCGAGGGGGGTGGTGCGGATACGGTCGATGACGGGGGCACCCAGGTAGGTGCCGGGGAAGCGGCCCGTCTCGTCGGCGGCGGTGGAGCCGGTGAAGTCCTCGATACGCCAGTAGGCGGTCGGCGCGTCGCCCATGACCGCGCCGACGTAGGCGAAGCGGTCCCCGACCATGCCCGCGTTCCGCATGTCGGTGGCCATGGAGGCGCGCGAGTCGTGGAGGAACTCGCCTCCCCAGTACCGGAACATGGTCTCGTTCTGGAAGGCGACTTCGGCGATCTGTCCGGTGAAGGGCCGGTAGCCGGCGGCCTGTCCGTCCCAGCTGGTGGCCGAGTAGCCGGTGCCGATGTAGACGTGGGACATCCGGCGGTCGTCGGCGCCGTTGCGGTTGGACGCCTGCATCTCCCCGTCGAGGTAGAGCGCTTGTCCCTGGCTCGACCCGGTGAGGAGCGCATGGTGCCACTCGTCGTCGTCCACGCGCACGTCGGAGATCAGCGTCGAGTCGTCGCCGGGGTACCGGAACCGGCCCCGGAGCTTGCCGGACGAGTCGACCAGCAGCATCGGCCAGTATCCGGTGGGTGTCTCGTCCAGCGGCGTGTTCTGGGTGGAGACCAGGACGCCGGAGTCGCTGGTCCTGAACCAGAGGCCGATCGTCTGTTCGTCGTCGCCGCCCAGGGCCTCGCTGGGCACTTCCACGGCGCTGTCGCGCATACCGGTGAAGTAGGGGGCGGCGTTGGCGCCGTCGGGGTAGATGCCGGGCCCGCCGAGGTTCACCCCGCCGAGGTAGTCGCCGTGGAGGTTGTCGTCGATGGCGCTGGCGGCGACGCTGCCGGTGCGTTCGTTCAGGCGCCAGTAGCCGGTGGGGTGGTTGTTGATGACGGCCATGGGATAGGAGTCGGAGATGCTGCGGTACTCCGGGTCGGAGACCTGCCAGGTGCCGCCGTTGGCGTCGGTGACCTGGCTGGCGCGGCCGGTGATGGCGTCGTAGGCGACCTGGGAGTGGGTGCGGCCGGAGGGCAGGGTGACGCCGGTGAGGCGGCCGGTGCTCTGCCGCAGCGCGTAGTGCTGGGCGACGGTGCCGGCGTTCAGCGGCTCGTGGTAGACGGCGACTTCGTCCAGCTGGCCGGTGAAGCGGCGCAGGCCGTGGGTGGCGCCGTCCCAGTTGGCGTCGGAGTAGCCGGCGCCGAGGTAGGTGTAGGAGCACTGCTGGTGGCTGATCGGTCCGGTGCGGCTGCCGACGGCGACGCCGTCCAGGTACAGGGTCTGGGTGGTGCCCGCACCGGTGAGGACGGCGTGGTGCCAGTTGCCGTCGGTGACGGCGGCCGAGCTCTTGATCGGGTTGATGGCGGTGGTGTCGCCGGTGAAGAAGAAGCCGCTGAGTCTGCCGTTGCCGTCGATCAGGAGCGGCGGGGCGAGGTTGCCGGGGCGGCCGTCCTCCGGGCGTTCGTTCTGGAAGCCGACCAGCACGCCCGGCCGGGTGGTGCGGAACCACAGCTCGATGCTGAGGAACGTGGTGGTCCGGATCGAGTCGTCCGCCAACCGCACGGACGAGTCCGTGCCGTTGAACGTGACGGCGCCGTCCTCCGTGCCGGCCAGGGCGTCGGTCGCGCCGTGGTCGACGTTGTAGTACTCGGCGTCGTTGAAGCCGGTGGCCGAAGGGGCGTCGCTGACGGCGATCGCGCCCTCGGGCTCGCCCAGGCGCCAGTAGGAGTGCGGGCCGCCGTCGAGGACGGCGCCGCGGTAGAGGGAGCCGTTCTCATAGGTGTACCGGGTGCACGCGTCGGAGGCGGCGCCGGGCGCGCAGACGCTCGTGAGCTGCCCGTTGGTGTAGCCGTAGGTCCATGTCAGGCCGGGCCGGCCGGCGTTGGCCGGGCTGGTGGTCACGGTGGCGACCCGGTTGTCCGCCCAGGAGAAGGTGAGGGTGCGGCCGGAGAGCATGTCCTGGACGGTGGTCAGCCTGCCGCTGGTGTGGGTGAGGCGCTGTTCACGTCCGGCGACATCGGTGATCCGGGTGAGCCGTCCGTCGCTGCCGAAGGTGTGGGTGAGGCCGGAGCGGTCGCGCAGCACCCAGCCGCCGCCGGACGCGGCGGTGAGGGTCATGCTGCCGCCGGCCGGGGAGGCGAAGGTGCCGTCGGCGTTGCGGCCGAAGCGGGTGCGGGTGCCGTCGGCCAGGGTGACGACCACGTGGCTGCCGCTCTCGGCGACCGCGCGCATGTCCCAGCGCGTCGTCCAGCCGGGGCCGAACGCGGTGTCGCCGCGCGGGTCGAGCGAGTTGTAGGTGCGGGTGACGGCGAGTTCCGGGCCGACGGTGCTGAGCGCGGCATCGGTGGCCGAGGTCGAGTAGTTGCCGCTGGCTCCGTTGAACTCGTGCCCGTCGCCGCCGCCGAGGTGGCCGGTGACCGGGGGCTGGGGCACCTGGGTGCGGAACCGGGCGGGCCTGGGGCGCAGGGATGTGTCGACGCCGTCGTAGACGTAGGCGTACCAGGCGTAGGTCTTGTTCCACGACAGCCAGCCGGACGGCACGGCCCACTGCTGGGCCGTGCTCCTGGTGCCCGTGCGGCAGTTCTTCCGCGTGTTGTCGCCGTCCACTTCGCAGACCTCGAAGGTGTAGCGCAGCGCGGCGTCCTTGTAGTGGTCCTCGTCGGTGCCCTCGGCCCACAGCGTCGGGGTGAGCGTCTCCACGACCGCGCCGCTGCCGGGGGCTTCCGCGACGAGCTCGGGCGGGATGTTGACGGCGGCCAGGCGGACGCGGGCGCCGGGGATGCCCTGGCTGGTGAAGCGGGTGACGCCGTAGTCCGTCATGGTCCACTCGACGGTGTACGTACCGGGCGGCAGCGGCGCGATGCGCGCGTTGAGGGTGACGCTCTCCCCGGGCGAGACGGCCTCGGGCATCTCGGTGTAGCGGCGCAGCGAGGAGTCGGTGAGCTCCGCGCCGGCGGAGTCGTAAAGGTTGTAGCGCAGCTTGTAGTTGCCGCCGGCCGGCCAGGTCTCCCGGCCCTGGTTGGTGACGGTGACCTTCTGCACCCCCTCGTCCACGGCCGTGACCGCGGCGGTGAGCTGGCCGGGGCGGTAGGTGGCGCCGTACTTGGTCCAGGTGACGTCGAGGCTGGGCTTGCCGTTCGGGTAGCGGGTGGAGCCGAACTGCTTCCAGCCCCGGGAGTCGGTGGTCGAGGACTTCACGGCCAGGCCGTAGTTGTTCTTCCTGCCGTGGGTCCAGTCGTCGACCAGGGCCCGGCCCGCCGAGCCGAGCGGGATGGTCTCCCACGCCGGGCCGCAGGTCCAGTCGCTCGATCCGGCCGGCCGCCAGCCGTGGGCGAAGCGGTCGGAGGCGAGGGCGGCACCGGTCGAGGGGCCGGGGTAGTTCTCCAGCGTGGTCGCGGACCAGTTCTGGGTGATGGGGTGGATGCTGACCGGGCGCGGCTCGCAGGAATAGGACCAGGTGTTGTAGAGGGCGAGCCGCGCGTCGAGAACCCAGGCGTTGTCGAGGGACGAATCCACGCCGCTGAACCGGAGGAAGGAGGCGGCGACGTGGTCGCCCCCGTCGTAGGTGCCGGTCTTGAGGACGGTGTCGGTGGAGAAGTTGGTGTTGTAGGGGCGCTGCACGTAGGTGGAGGACGAGGCCTCGACGCGGGTGACAGAGGGGTCGACGCGCACCGGGAAGACGCGCTCCGGGCTGGAGAGCCACTCCTCGTCCAGTGTGACCACGAGGACCTGGCGGCCGTTCTCTTCGGCGAGCCGGTAGGTCACCCCGTCGGATATCGCGGCGTCGCCGGAGTGTTCACCGGTGTTCGCGTCCTCCATCCACCCGGGAGGCGTGTGGGCGCGGACGGTGCCGTCGGCGTCGGTGAAGACGACACCGCCCTGCTCGTCCAGCGCGGCGGTCACGCCGTCGAGGGCGAGCGGGAAGCGCCACTCACGCGGTGCGTCGGCGCCGTGGAGGACGAGCGTCTCCTTCAGGGTGTCGTTGGTGGCGATGAACTCCACGTCCGCGCCGTCGAGTACGCCCTGGTAGGTGATGACCGGGCCGTCCGCGAGGCCGGGGACGGCCCGGGCGCCCTCCAGGGCATAGCCGATGGTGACGCCGTCGTCGAGCCGCATGCGGACCAGGGGTTCGCCGTCCGCCTGTTCGGCGAAGCTCAAGGGTGTCTCGGTGGCGGTGGTGGCCCAACTGGCGTCCATCCGGCGCAGGGTCGGGTCGATCTCGGTCCAGCTTCCGTCATGCCGCTGGTAGTTGACCGGCTCGTCGTAGAAGCGCGTGGTGTACGTGCCGTCCGCGTTGAGGTAGGTGCGGGCCTGTTCCTCCCGCATGCCCTCCTGCTCGACGCTGGTCTCCTCGTCGAAGCCTGTCAGCTCAGCCGGGGCCAGGGCTTCCAGTTCCTCGACGGTGCCGGGCTCCGGCGGGGCGGCGGTGTCGCCGAGGTCGTCACCGGTGATCGGCTCCTCGAGGGGGAGCTGGCCCGGTGCCTCCTCGGGTGCGGTGCCGGTGCCGTCCGTCGGTGCCGTTGTCTCGTCCGTGCCGGCGGTGTGGTCCTCGCCGTCCGCGCTGCCCCACAACTGGTCCGGGCTCTCGCCCGTGGCGGTCGCGGAGGCACGGTGCCACTGGCTGACCGCCGCGGCTGCCGGATCGAGGGCCGTCAGGGACGCCATGAGCGCCGCGACGGGCAGGGCAAGCCAGCGTGCACGGCGCACGGAATCCCCCCAGGTGCAATGAGACGTGAGAGGCCCACGGTTGCGCCTTCACATGGTCTGCGCAAGATGGGCGCACTCTGGCGGAGTGTCACTCACGGGGGGAAGATGCGCATATAGGACCACGATGAGGACTGGACCAACCGGCGGCGAGACCGAATCGCAACATTGCTCCGCTCCCGCCGCCGGGCAGTGTCAGCTCTCCGCTTCGGCGATCTCGTCCACTCGCTGCCGCAGGCGGTCCGGGGTGAGGGGGTCGGTGGACTGGCCGTAGATGGTGTCGCCGTTCAGGAGCACGGTCGGGGTCGCGTTGAAGTCCGAGTCGAGGAAACCGGCGTTGGAGTTCTCGACCCACTGGTCGTGGTCGCCCTCCTGCACGCAGGCCCGGAACGACTCGGTGTCCAGGCCCTCCACGTCACCGGCCAGGTCGATCAGGCGGGAGTTGTCGGCGAACGCGTCGTCCGACTCGGCGGGCTGGTTCTCGAACAGCACGTCGTGGTACTCGGTGAACTTGCCCTCGTCCTCCGCGCAGACGGCGGCGTTGGCCGCGTTCTTCGAGCCGGTGCCGCCCATGTTGCCGTCGATGATCGTCACCAGGTGGTAGTCCACGCGCAGCTTCCCGGCGTCGGTCAGCTCGTGGATCGTGTCCCGGAACGTCGTCTCGAACTGCCCGCAGGCCGGGCAGCGGAAGTCCTCGTAGATCGCGAGCGTGGCGGGGGCGTCCTTGTCCCCCACCGAGATGGGGTCGACCGACGGGCCTTCCGTGGTCTCGCCGCCGTTCGCCGCGAAGACGCCCACCACGGCCGCGACCGCCAGTGCCGCGACGGAGACGGCCGCGACCTTGGCGGTGCGCTTCCTGCGCTCGGCGGCCCGCTCGCGCTCCCGTTCCTCGCGCAGTCGTTCACGGGCGCTGCGCTTTCCCACACGATTCCGTTCGCTCACGTCCTGAGCCAACGAACCGGACCCGGCCAGGACACGCCGGTTCGACGGATCTGACGACGCGGCGACCTCACCAGGCTGACGCCCGGCCGCCGGGAGCCGGGAGCCGGGAGAGGGCGGGAAAGCGGTTGACCGCGGTCGGTGTCCGGCGATGGGATGGCGTGCCGTGAGCACCGGCCCGCGCCCCATCGACGACGGACTCGTACGGCGGCTGATCGCACGGCAGTTCCCGCAGTGGGCGGGGCTGGCGGTGGAACGGTTCCCGTCCGGTGGCACGGTCAACGCCGTGTACCGGCTGGGCGACACCATGGTCGTACGGCTGCCCCTGGTGAAGGGCGGTGTCGCGGACCTGGCGCGGGAGCGGGAGTGGCTGCCCCGCCTCGCGCCCCTGCTGCCCACGGCCATCCCCGAGGTGCTCGGGGCCGGGGAGCCCGCCGAGGGCTATCCGTGGCCGTGGTCGGTGTACCGGTGGCTGGCCGGGGAGAACCCCGAGGCGGGGGCGCTGAGCGAGCCGGTGCCGCTGGCCGGGGACCTGGCCCGGTTCGTGACGGCGATGCGGGGCATCGCCCTGCCGGGGGCGCCGCGGGCCCACCGTAGCGGGCCGCCGGCCTCCCTCGACGCGGCGACCCGGGCGGCGATCGAGCGGCTGCGCGGGATCCCGCGGGAGGCCGTCGACTGCGACGCCGCGACCGCCGTGTGGGAGGACGCGCTGCGGGCCCCGGGCTGGGACGGGCCGCCGGTGTGGCTGCACGCCGATCTGATGCCGGGCAATCTGCTGGTGGCCGGTGGCAGGCTGACCTCGGTGATCGACTTCGGCTGCGCGGGCGTGGGCGATCCGGCCTGCGATCTGTTCCCGGCGTGGAATCTGCTGCCGGCCGGCGCGCGGGAGGTCTTCCGCGACGCGCTCGGCGTGGACGACGCGACCTGGACGCGCGGCCGGGCCCGGACGCTCTCGCAGGCGCTGATCGCGCTGCCGCACTACCGCTCGACCAACCCCGCGATGGCGCGCAACGCCCGGCACGTGATCCGGACGGTGCTGGAAGAGGGCTGAACCCCCCGGGCGGCGCGGGGCGTCAGCGTTCCGGGAGGTCCGCCGGGGACTGCTCCCACGGCACGCTGAGCCACGGGCTGTCCGGCTCGGTGCTGAGAATCTGATGCACGGTCACCATGTCCGTGTACCAGTCGCCGAACTCCTCGCTGTCGAAGTGCAGACAGCGCCCCAGCACGAAGCCGACCGCGAACTCCGCCCAGGACCGGTACACCTGGCGGCTGGAGTCGCCCACCCGCAGCAACGCCCGCTCGGTCTCGTCCCGTTCGCCGTACCGGGCGCCGAGGCCCCACCGCGCCATGCAGGAAGCGCGCCCGAAGTCCCATGCCAGGACGGAACGCACGCACGTGTCGCCGTCCAGCAGGCCGTCGGCGCGGAACCGGGCCTCGTAGCGCAGCACGCGCCCGATCAGCTCCTGCACCAGCTCGATGTCCGCTTCGAGGTCGAACTCCGGCGGCCGGCCCGTCTGGTCCACGACCTCGGCGGTCCGCGACACCAGTACCCGCTCCGCCGTCTCGCGCCACTGCGCCGCCTCCGGCAGGACCCCGTACTCCAGGATCAGCGCCTGCCGCACCCGCAGCACGAACTCCCAGGCCGGGGACACCACTTCACCGCTGAGCAGCCGCTCCACGGTCTCCAGCCACTCGGCCCGCCCGGTGACGCTCCACCACTTGCGCAGCAGTTCCTTCTCCTCGGTGTAGCCGCCCCACTGCCACCCGAGGTGGTTCCAGATCGAGCCGTTGTTCACCAGCAGCATGGCCCCGCACGCCATGCCGTGGGCGAGCGGACCGTGCCGGTCGCCGGTCCACAGCGTCTTCAACTGCCGCTCGGCGGGCGGGTTCTTGGCATGCCGCTTCCACCGCTTGGGGTCGGCGGGGAGGAAGGTCTCCACGGGCGTACCCGGGTTGACCGCGAGCCAGCGCACCGATTTCGGCCAGACCTTGGCCAGCGACCGCAGATCGCTGCGCTCGAACACGTGGTCGCCGACGGGCGGCTCCAGCATGCCGCGCGTGAAGACGGCCAGCGCCAGGCCGTCGAACTTCGGGTCGCGGAACGGCCGGAACGGGATGCTGCCGGGCACGGCGTCCATCAGCTCACGGGACATCGGGAAGTACAGATCCGTACCGGCCAGGATGTCGAAGAACGCGGGCCAGTTCTCGCTGCTTCCCGCGTCGAACAGGCCCTGTTCCACGGTCGTCGGCGCCTGCCACGGGGCGCTTCCCGCGGCCCCCTGAATCCCCATGGTCACGACTGTAGCGGGCGTGGCCCCCGGCCGGTACGCGTCTCGCCCCGGCCGGGAACCGCCCCCGGGAACCGCCCCGGGCCTCAGCGGCGCGTACCGGCGGCCAGGTCGGCGGCCAGCGCCCGCAGCGCCGTCACCCCGGCCTCCTCGTCCCCGGCGTGGTCCAGCAGCCGCTGGACGAACGCCGATCCGACGATCACGCCGTCCGCGAAGGCCGCCACCTCCGCCGCCTGCGCCGCGTTGGACACGCCGAGACCGACGCACACCGGCAGCTCGGTCGTCGTCCGCACGCGCCGGACCAGGTCGGCCGCGTCCCGGCCGACGGACTCCCTGGTGCCGGTGACGCCCATCAGCGACGCCGCGTAGACGAAGCCGCTGCCCGCCGCCGTGATGTCCGCGATCCGGGCGTCCTTGCTGCTGGGCGCGACGACGAAGACCGTTGCCAGGCCGTGCCGTTCGGCCGCCTTCCGCCACGCCTCCGACTCCTCGACCGGCAGGTCCGGCAGGATGCAGCCCGCGCCGCCCGCCTCGGCCAGCTCGGCGGCGAACCGCTCCGGCCCGTACCGGTCCACCGGGTTCCAGTACGTCATGCACAGCACCGGGACGCCGGTCGCGGCGTGCACCTCGCGGACCGTGCGCAGCACCCCCGCGATCCGGATGCCGCCGCGCAGCGCGATGTCGTCGGCGGTCTGGATCACCGGGCCGTCCAGCACCGGGTCGCTGTGCGGCAGCCCGATCTCCACGATGTTGCAGCCGCCCTCGGCCATCGCCGTCACGGCGCGGATGCCGCCCTCCAGGGTGGGGAATCCGGCCGGGAAGTAGCCGATGAGAGCGGCCCGGTTCTCGTCCCTGGCCGCCGCCAGCACGGCGCCGAGCGCCCGCGCGTTGCCGCTCACTGGTTGCCTCCGTCGTCGTAGAGCCCGAAGTAGCGGGCGGCGGTGTCCATGTCCTTGTCGCCCCGGCCGGAGAGGTTGACCACGATCAGGCCGTCCGGGCCCAGTTCGCGGCCGACGTCGAGGGCGCCGGCCAGCGCGTGGGCGCTCTCGATGGCGGGGATGATGCCCTCGGTGCGCGACAGCAGCCGCAGCGCGCGCATCGCCTCGTCGTCCGTGACCGGGCGGTACTCGCCACGGCCGAGGTCCTTCAGATAGGCGTGCTCGGGGCCGATGCCGGGGTAGTCCAGACCGGCGGAGATGGAGTACGGCTCGGTGATCTGGCCCTCGTCGTCCTGGAGGACGTAGGAGCGGGAGCCGTGCAGGATGCCGGGCTCGCCGGCGGTGAGGGTGGCGGCGTGCTCGCCGGACTCCACGCCGTGCCCGGCGGCCTCGCAGCCGACCAGGCGGACGGCGGTGTCCGGGATGAACGCGTGGAACAGGCCGATGGCGTTCGACCCGCCGCCCACGCACGCCACGACGGCGTCCGGCAGCCGCCCGGCCCGCTCCTGGATCTGGCGGCGGGCCTCGACGCCGATGACGCGGTGGAAGTCGCGTACGAGGGTGGGGAACGGGTGCGGGCCGGCGACCGTGCCGAACAGGTAGTGCGTGTGCTCGACGTTGGCGACCCAGTCGCGGAACGCCTCGTTGATGGCGTCCTTCAGGGTGCGGCTGCCGGAGGCGACGGGGATGACCTCGGCGCCCAGGATGCGCATCCTGGCGACGTTCAGCGCCTGGCGCTGGGTGTCGATCTCGCCCATGTAGATGGTGCAGTCGAGGCCGAACAGGGCGCAGGCGGTGGCGGTGGCCACGCCGTGCTGACCGGCGCCGGTCTCCGCGATGACGCGGGTCTTGCCCATGCGGCGCGTGAGGAGGGCCTGGCCCAGCACGTTGTTGATCTTGTGCGAGCCGGTGTGGTTGAGGTCCTCCCGCTTGAGGAAGACGCGGGCGCCGCCCGCGTGCTCCGCGAAGCGCGGCACCTCGGTGAGGGGGCTGGGGCGGCCGGTGTAGTGGACGAGCAGGTCGTCCAGTTCGGCGGCGAAGGCCGGGTCGGCCTTGGCCTTCTCGTACTCGGCGGCGACCTCCTCGACGGCGGCCCGCAGGGCCTCGGGGATGAACGTGCCGCCGAAGTCACCGAAGTAGCCCCCGGCGTTGGGGACTTGCCCGTCGGGATCGGGAAAGAAGTGGTGTGCGGACATGCGGTGCCTTGCCTTCCGGGCGAGTTGAACGGAACGAGGAGTACGCGTGCGCGTTGACGGGGCGGCCCGACCGTACGGCCAGGACCGGCGGGGACGGCGCACCGACACGGCCCACGACCGGCCACGGGCACACGCCCCGGCGACGGACGCGGGACGCGGGGGCGGCCGGAGACCGGCGGGTCACCAACCGCGTGCCGGGGCGGACCGCCGGTCCCGGCCGGGCCACGGCCGGGCGTCCGGCCGAGGCGACCGGCGCCGAGCGACGAGCGACCGGAGCCGGTCTGCCGACCGGACCCGAAGGGCTCGGCGAGACGCTCCGCCGACGGGTGAGCCGCCGGCCGCACCGGCGCCCCCGGTGGGGCCCCGGACGGTCTCACGGTCCGCCGGTGCCGGGTGCGGCCCGCCGGTGCGGCTCTCGCCTCGCGGTGGGCACGCCCGGGTCGGGCGCGGCCGGACTCCGCCGTCGTCGCGGTGTGCGCGGGCCGGAGCCGGGCCGCTCGTCACCGTCCGTGCGGAGAGCGGTCCGGCCGGGAAGCCGTGCCTACTGGTCGTGCGTCGTGGCCGTGCGGGCCGTCGGCCGGGGGCGCCATCGGCGGCCGTTGATCTGGCCGGGCTCGCAGCCGATGTGATACCGCACGCGGCGGCCCAGCACGCGCCGGGCGGGGGCGCGGCAGCCACGTGGCCGCGTGCCCCGGAACGGGTTCCTCGCCGCGCGCACGGTGCTCAGCGCCCCTGGCGCAGGGCCGGGTGGGCGCCGGCGGCGACCAGGTCGGCCACGGCGGCGCGCGGGTCGCGGCCGGTCACCAGGGACTCGCCGACCAGCACCGCGTCGGCGCCGTCGTTGGCGTAGGAGATCAGGTCGTGCGGGCCGCGCACGCCGGACTCCGCGACCTTCACGATGTGGTCGGGGATCTCCGGGGCGACCCGGGCGAAGGTGGCGCGGTCCACCTGGAGCGTCTTCAGGTTCCGCGCGTTGACCCCGATGACCTTGGCGCCCGCGTCGACCGCGCGCCGCACCTCTTCCTCGTCGTGCGCCTCGACCAGCGGCGTGAGCCCGATGGACTCGGCCCGCTCCACGAGCGACACCAGCGCCTCCTGCTCCAGCGCGGCGACGATCAGCAGCACCAGGTCCGCGCCGTACGCGCGGGCCTCCCAGAGCTGGTACGAGGTGACGACGAAGTCCTTCCGCAGCAGCGGCACGTCCACCCGGGACCGGACGGCGGCCAGGTCGGCCAGGGAGCCGCCGAAGCGGCGGCCTTCCGTCAGCACGGAGATCGCCGCCGCGCCGCCCGCCTCGTAGTCGGCGGCGAGGCCGGCCGGGTCCGCGATGGCGGCCAGGGCGCCCTTGGACGGGCTGGACCGCTTGACCTCGCAGATCACCCGGACGCTGTCGCCCTTGAGCGCGGCCACCCCGTCCTTGCTCGGCGGGGCCTTCGCGGCGGACTCCTTGAGCTCGTCGAGGCTCACCCGCGCCTGCCGCTCGGCGAGGTCCTCGCGGACTCCCTCGATGATCTCGTCGAGCACACTCACGCGACCGGCCCCTTCCTGTCTGGTCCGGGCGACCAGACCCTTTGATGGTATCCGCCAAATGGCGGAGCGTTCGCATCCGCCTGTCAAGCCGCTGGTCAGGGGACCAGGGAGGTGCCCAGGGGGAGATTTCTCACCACCGTGAACACCACGAGCGCCCCGCCGAGCGCCCAGGCGTGGGCCGGACGGACGGCGGGCGCGCGGGCCGTCCCGCGCACCGTCAGCACCAGCCACACCACCAGCCCCACGGCCAGGGCGGTGAACCCGGCGACGGCCGCCGCGTTGGCCCCCAGGGCGCCCGCCAGGTCGCCGTGGGCCAGGGCGTGCGCGCTGCGGAGCCCGCCGCAGGCCGGACAGTACAGCCCGGTGAGGGCGAGAACGGGACAGGCCGGGTAGTGCCCCGGCTCGCGGGGATCGACCGCCGCCACATACCCGAACGCCGCGCCCGCGGCGGCCAGAGCCGCCAGCGGCGCGGCCACCGCGGCGAGCGGGCGCCCGGGCACGGGCCGTGGTGCGTCAGCCGCTGACGGCCGACCGCTCCGACTCGGTCGAGGTGGCGGGCGCCGGGACGCCGTCCGCCGTGGTGGTCACGCCCGCGGCGGCGGCCTGCGCCCTGGCCTTCTGGGCCGGGGTGGCGTGGAACTGGGCCGGGGGCTGGCCGTATCCCATGGCCCGCAGCACCAGGCCGACGACGCCACCGAGGCCGACGACGACCGCGCCGGCCGCCACGCCCAGCGGCTCGGCCATCACCGTGTAGGCGCCGCCGATACCGAACCCGATGAAGGCGATGACGACACCGGTCCAGGCGGCCGGAGAGTTTCCGTGGTGGTAAGGGCCCGGCATGTGTGTGCTCCTCGTGGGTCAGGATTCGCGGGCGCGCTGCCTCAGCACGCCCTCAGCCATTGTGGCAGGCCGCTCCGACAGTCCCCGGCGGGGCCCCGCGTCCCCGCGCCGGGACTTCTACGTCGGGTCCTCACCCCGGTCCAGCGCCCGCCAGATGTCCTCCGGCCGGTCCGCGTCCTCCCCGGCGCCCGCTCCCGCCGCCCCGGCACCGGCGCCGGTCCCCGCGCCGCCCGCGCGGCGCGATCCCGCCGGGCGCCGCGCCGACCGCTCGTACCGGCCGGACATCGCGGGCCACTGCTGCCCGTAGCTCAGCGCGAGCAGCCCGGCGCACAGCAGCAGCAGCCCGCCCAGCGCCGAGAACCACGGCCAGCCGGTGTGGCTGACGCCCGTGACGGCGGCCTCCGTGAGGCCCATCGCCTCGGCCGCGTTCGCCTCCAGCGCCTCGGTGTCCCCCGAGCCGAGCAGCGCCGCGCCGATCGCCCCGGCGCCGCTGAGGGCCAGCACGGACGCGACGACGGCCCGGCCGGTGCGGCGCACCGCGAAGACCGCGACCAGGGAGGCGAGCCCGACCAGGGCCAGGGCGCTCGGCAGGCCGGAGACGGCGCTGCCGCTCGCGGTCACCGGCAGCTCCGCGCCGGAGACGGCCGTCTCGCCCTCGCCCCAGGTCTGCCCCGCCGAGATCAGGACGACGGCGGCTCCGGTCGCGCCGCTGAGCAGCGCCACGGCGAGCGTGCGCCGCGCCGTTCCGGGGCCGGTGACGGCCGGGTCGGTGGCGGCGGCGAGGTCCGTGGGGCCGGCGGGGTCCGTGGGGTCAGGGATCGTGGTGAGGTCGGCGGTTCCGGTGGTGCCGGGGGTCCGGTCGGTGTCCGGGGTCCCGGTGAGACCGGTCGTGTCGGTGCCGGCGGCGGGGTCGGCGGGGTCGGCAGTCACCTGTCCACGCTACCGCGCAGCTTGCCCGCCGTGGCCACCGCCCGGAGAACGGCCGCCGCCTTGTTCCGGCACTCGGTGTCCTCGGCCACGGGGTCGGAGTCGGCCACCACTCCGGCCCCGGCCTGCACGTACGCGACGCCGTTACGCAGCACGGCGGTGCGGATGGCGATGGCGGTGTCCGCGTCGCCCGCGAAGTCGAGATAGCCGACGCAGCCGCCGTAGACGCCGCGCCGGGTGGGCTCCAGCTCCTCGATGATCTCCATGGCCCGGGGCTTGGGGGCGCCCGAGAGGGTGCCGGCCGGGAAGCAGGCGGTGAGCGCGTCGAAGGCGGTGCGGTCGGCGGCGAGCCGCCCGGTGACGGTGGACACGATGTGCATGACGTGGCTGTAGCGCTCGATCGACATGAAGTCGACCACCTCGACGCTGCCGGGGGCGCAGACGCGGCCGAGGTCGTTGCGCCCGAGGTCGACGAGCATCAGGTGCTCGGCGCGCTCCTTGGGGTCCGCCAGCAGCTCGTCGCCGAGCGCGGCGTCCTCCTGCGGGGTGGCGCCGCGCGGCCGGGTGCCGGCGATGGGGTGGAGCATGGCGTGCCCGTCCTCGACCTTGACCAGCGCCTCCGGGCTGGAGCCGACCACGTCGCAGTGCTCGAAGCGCAGCAGGTACATGTACGGGCTGGGGTTGGTGGCGCGCAGCACGCGGTAGACGTCGAGGGCGCTCGCCGGGCAGGGCGTCTGGAAGCGCTGCGAGGGCACGACCTGGAAGGCGTCGCCGGCCCGGATGTACTCCTTGACCCGCTCGACGGCCCGCTGGTAGTCGGGGCCGCCCCAGAGCGCGTCGTAGGACGGCAGCTCGGACGGCGGCAGGGCGGCGACGGGGAGGGCGGGGGCGGGGCGGGCGAGGTCGGCGGTCATGGCGTCGAGCCGGGCGACGGCGTCGGCCCACGCCTCGTCCACGCCGGTCTCCAGGTCGTTGTGGTTTATGGCGTTGGCGATCAGCAGCACCGTGCCGTCGCGGTGGTCGAGGACCGCGACGTCGGAGGCGAGCAGCATGGTCAGCTCGGGCAGGCCGAGGTCGTCCTCGGCGCTGTCGCCGATGGTCTCCAGGCGGCGGACGACGTCGTAGCCGAGGTAGCCGACCATGCCGCCGGTGAAGGGCGGCAGGCCGGGCGAGCGTGGGGTGTGCAGGGCCTGGAGCGTCTGGCGCAGCACGGCCAGCGGGTCGCCGGCGGCGGGCACCGAGACGGGCGGGCTGCCCAGCCAGTGCGCCAGGCCGTCTCGGACGGTGAGGGTGGCCGAGCTGCGCACGCCGATGAAGGAGTAACGGGACCAGGTGCGGCCGTTCTCGGCGGACTCCAGCAGGAACGTGCCGGGGCGCTCGCCCGCCAGCTTGCGGTACAGCCCGATCGGGGTGTCGCCGTCGGCGAGGAGGCGACGGGTGACCGGGATGACCCGGCGGTCCTTCGCGAGGATCCGGAAGCGCTCGAGGTCTGGCGTCGTCATGGCGGCCGAGCCTACTTCTCGGGGGTTTCGAGCGGGAGGCGCCCGGCGTCGAAGCAGGTGCGGTCGCCGGTGTGGCAGGCGGCGCCGACCTGGTCGACCTGGACCAGGACCGTGTCGCCGTCGCAGTCCAGGGCGACGGACTTCACGTACTGCACGTGTCCCGAGGTGTCGCCCTTCACCCAGAACGCGCGGCGGCTGCGGCTCCAGTAGGTGCAGCGGCCGGTGGTCAGGGTGCGGCGCAGGGCCTCGTCGTTCATCCAGCCGAGCATGAGCACCTCTCCGGTGTCGTACTGCTGGGCGATGGCGGGCACCAGGCCGTCGGCCGTGCGCTTGAGGCGGGCGGCGATGGCGGGATCGAGAACGGGCGTGCCGGGGGCGCCGGGCGTGCTGCTGGACATGGCTTCATTCTGCCGCCATTCGGGGGTACTCACGCCGGACGGCCGGGGCGCCGATGCGGGGCGAAGGGTGCCGCCGGGTCGTAGGGTAAGCGCATGTCGACTCACGCGAAGCGCGAACGTCTTCTGCTGGCAGACGAGTTGGAGGCCGCCGGGCCCGACGCGCCCACCCTCTGCGAGGGCTGGGCGGCCCGGGATCTGGCGGCGCACCTGGTGACGCGGGAGCGGAATCTCGAGCCCCTGACATCGGCGGTCGTGAGGCCGCTGGCGGCGCGCGCCGAGCGCGTGCGGGCGGAGACGGCGGCCCGGCCCTTCGACGAGCTGGTCCAGCTCATCAGGACGGGGCCGCCGCGCAGGTCGCCGTTCGCGCTGAAGCAGGTCGACGAGGCGGCGAACACCGTGGAGTTCTTCGTCCACACCGAGGACGTGCGGCGGGCGCGGCCGGACTGGGAGCCGCGCACGCCGGACCCGGTGTTCGACGAGGCGCTGTGGCGGCGGCTGGAGACGGCGGCGCGGCTGATGGGCCGCCGCAGCCCGGTCGGTCTGGTGCTGCGGCGGCCCAACGGTCAGACGGTCGTGGCCCGCAAGGGGGTGCCGGTGGTGACAGTGACCGGCGAGCCGGGTGAGCTGCTGTTGTTCGCCTACGGGCGGCAGGGCGCGGCGCGGGTGGAGCTGGCGGGCGACGAGGACGCGATCGCGGCGGCGCGGACGGCGCGGCTCGGCCTCCCGTGACGGCCCCGGCCGCGGCCCCGGTTACGGCCGCGGTTATGGCCGCGCGGGCTTCTTGATCACCTCGATGACGCTGGTCAGGCCCTCGGCGCCGGGCCCGGCCGCGTCGGCGGCGGCGAACAGGCGGCTGACGGCGGTGGCGGTGCCGGTGTCGATCCCCGCGTCGCGGAAGGTGTCGACGACGTGCTCGGCGCCGACCGCCTGCGTGTGGGGTTGTTCTCCTCCCCCGGGTACGCGGCGGCGTGGGGGCGCGGCGCCTCGGCCTTCTTCCCGAGTCGCCAGGACGTCCCTTCTTTCACCCTTCGCTTGTGCGCGCGGTTGTCACCCTGCGCGATCGCGCTTCCGGACGGCCACGGGCGCGCTGCGGGGCGGGCTACCGGTGGCCCGCGGTGGGTCCTCGGTGACCGCGCCGAGCTTCCGGCGCGGTCACCGGCGAGCCTTGGCCTGAGGTGACCCGGCGTCATGCGCTCAGGGGTGCTC
The DNA here is from genome assembly GCF_051386415.1 of Streptomyces sp. URMC 129. NCBI lineage: Bacteria > Bacillati > Actinomycetota > Actinomycetes > Kitasatosporales > Streptomycetaceae > Streptomyces > Streptomyces sp. URMC 129. The sequence continues at coordinate 32,234 of NZ_JBPQTQ010000022.1, read as the reverse complement.
ACTCCGGCCGACCAGCCGAGGAGTTCGCGGAGGTTCGGCCTCGGGCTGGTGGCCCGGCGCCGGGGCCGTCTGGACGACGCCGAGCGGCAGCTGCGCGGCCGGCTGAGCCGGCTCGGCGGCGTCCGGGGAACGGCGGGCGTGGCGTTCGTCCTGGCGGAGCCGGGCTTCCTCGGGGAGCCGCGCGGCGACGCGGAACAGGCGCTGCGCCTGCAACGGGACGGCTGCGCGGCGGCCCGCTCGGTCGGGGCCCCCGGGCGAGCGCGCGGACGTCGACCGCGTCACGGCCCGGGTGCGCGCGGCCCCGGGCGGGGCGGGGTTCGCGGCGGAGCACGCCAGGGGCGCCGCCCTGTCCCCGGACGAGGCGATCGCCTGACGCCGCCGCGCCCCCGCCCCGCGCTCCCGCCCCCGCGCCGCGCTGTCAGGAGGCGGCGTCCAGGTTCTCCAGGACGGTCGCGTTGGCCAGGCCGCCGGCCTCGCACATGGTCTGGAGGGCGTAGCGGGCGCCGCGCTGCCGCATGGCGTGCACCAGGGTGGTCATCAGGCGGGTGCCGCTGGCGCCCAGCGGGTGGCCGAGGGCGATGGCGCCGCCGTTGACGTTGAGCTTCGCCGGGTCGGCGCCGGTCTCCTGGAGCCAGGCCAGGACGACGCTGGCGAACGCCTCGTTGACCTCGAACAGATCGATGTCGTCCAGCCGCAGTCCCGCGCGGCGCAGCACCTTCTCGGTGGCGGGGATGACGCCGGTCAGCATCAGCAGCGGGTCGGAGCCGGTGACGGCGAAGCTGTGCAGGCGGGCGAGCGGGCGCAGGCCCAGGCGTTCCGCGGTCTCGCCGCTGGTGATGAGGACGGCGGAGGCGCCGTCGTTGATCGGGCTGCTGTTGCCCGCCGTGACGGACCAGTCGATCTGCGGGAAGCGCTCGGCGCTGGCCGGGTCGACGAACGACGGGCGCAGTCCGGCCAGCACCTCCGGCGTGGTGCCGGGGCGCACGGACTCGTCGGCGGTGACCTCGCCGGCCCCGGTCGGCACGGGCACGATCTCGTCGGCGAAGAGGCCGGCGGCGTGCGCGGCGGCGGCGCGGCGGTGCGAGGTGACGGCGAACTCGTCCATCTGCTCGCGGCCGAGGGACCACTTGGCGGCGATCAGCTCGGCGCTGATGCCCTGCGGGACCAGGCCCTCGGGGTAACGGGCGGCGAGCGCGGCGCCGAACGGGTCGGCGCCGGGCGGCACGTTGGACCACATCGGGACACGGCTCATGGACTCGATGCCGCAGGCGACGACGAGGTCGTAGGCGCCGGAGATGACGCCCTGCGCGGCGAAGTGCGCGGCCTGCTGCGAGGAGCCGCACTGGCGGTCGACGGTGGTGGCGGGCACGGACTCGGGGAGCCCGGCCCCGAGCCAGGCGAGCCGGGTGGTGTTCATGGCCTGTTCCGCGACCTGGTCGACGCAGCCGCCGATCACGTCGTCCACGAGGGCGGGATCCACGCCGCTGCGGTCGACGAGGGCGCGGAGGGTGTGCCCGAGCAGGTCCACGGGGTGGACCCCGGCCAGCGCCCCGTCCGGCTTGCCCTTGCCGATGGGGGTGCGGACGGCTTCGACGATGACGGCGTCGCGCATGACGGTCGACTCCTCGCTCAGGGTTTGAAAACTGGACTTACTCGCGAGTACCACCATACGCAGGTGAGTTGGAAAATCCAACGGACTGGGTGGGGTGACTTACGCTGGAGGCCATGAAGACCCAGCGCCCCTGCTCGATCGCCGCCACGCTCGGTGTGATCGGCGAGAAGTACTCCGTTCTCGTGCTCCGGGAGATCTTCTTCGGCGTCCGGCGGTTCGACGCGATCGCCCGCAACGTCGGCGCGCCCCGCGACATCCTGACCGCCCGCCTGCGGCGCCTGGTGGACGCGGGCGTGCTGGAGCGGGTCCCGTACAACGAGCGGCCCCGGCGCTTCGAGTACCGGCCGACCCAGGCGGGTCAGGACCTCAGGCCGGTGCTGATGATGCTGATGGCCTGGGGCGACCGGTACGTGTCGGAGCAGCCGCCGGTGACGTTCGAGCATGCCTGCGGCGCACGCCTGGAGCCGGTGGTCGTCTGCGGCTCCTGCCGCGAGGAGGTCGCGCCCGGCACCCTGACCCCCCACTTCAGGGACCCGGAGTGGGCGGCCCGATAACCCGCCGCCCCGGCCGCTACTCCGGGAGCAGCCGGTACGCCTCGATCCGCACCTGACCTTCGGCGTCGCGCGGCTCCGCCAGGACGTACAGCGTGCCGTTCAGCACGGTCAGCGGGGCCGGGCGGCCCGCGTTCTCGGGGACCGGAGTGCCCGCGTCCGCCGGGAGTCGCGCCTCGGGCGCCGTCCGTCCGGTGTCGGCCGCGACCCTCACCAGGTGGAACGCGGGGGCGTCGATGGTGCCGGACGCCCACAGCGCCAGCGCCAGGCCGTCCCCGGAGCCGATCGCCACGGCGAACTGGGGAAGCTCCCGCTGCCACAGCTCCTCGCCGGTCGCCGGGTCGACCCCGACGAGGACCTCCAGGTACTCCGAGGAGTGCGGTGCCGTCCCGCCGATGACGACGGCCGGCTCCCGGGCGAGCGTCCAGGCGGCGGCGAGTCCCACCCCGCCCTCCGCCGGGGCCGCGTCGGCCACCACCCGCCCGTCGTCGCCGAACGTCACCACCCGCTGCCGGGCCAGGACCGCCAGCGGCTCGTCCGACACGATGCTCACCGGTCCCGTGGCGACCTCCGAGGTCGCGGACGCGGTCCACAGCTCCTGCCCGCTGTCCGCGTCGAACGCGGTCACCTGGCCCACGTCGCCCGCCACGCCGCATGAGCTGATGGCCAGCAGGTGGTCGGCGCTGTGGGTCCACTCGGCCAGCGGCCCGCACTCCGCGCCGCCCGGCACCTCGGGCAACGGCAGCTCCTCGCCCGCCGCCGAGAACCGCTGGACGACGGCCGCGCTCCCCGTGTCGACCGTGATCACCTCGTCCCCGACGGTCACCGCCGCCTCGCCGGCGGCCTCGGCCGACAGCGGGAGGCTCCACAGCAGTTCCCCGGCGCGGGTGTCCACGGCGCTCACCACGGAGCAGGCGCCGTCCTCGTCCCGGTGGACGACGGCGCCGACGCCCTGCCCGTTCGGCGCGGGAGCCGCGACGCACGGCGCCCCGATACGATCGGGGGCCGTCAGCGCCCACAGCTCCTCGCCGGTCGCCGGGTCATAGCCCCGCAGTCCGCTCGCCAGGACCCCGGTCACGACGTCGTCCGTGGCCCACACCCGGGGGACCGCCATCTCCCGGGGCGGCTCCCCGGCGGGCACGGCACCGGTGCGCCACAGCCCGGTCAGCACCTCGCCGTCCGGGGCGACCGCGTCCGCCCCGGCCCCGTCCGTGCCGCCGTCGTCCCCGCCCCGGGCCATGAACACCGCGCCGCCCGCGACGAGCAGTACGGCCACCGAGGCCGCCACCACCGCCGGCCCGCCGCCACGCGTCTTCCTTGCCATCAATCCCCCCTGACTGGTTGGCACTTCAGCGATTGCGCGGGCGGACTCCCGCCCGGGGGGACACGCTACGACACCGATCCGGGGTTCCCCGGAACGGCCCGGCTCATGCGGCCCGGCGTGCTCAGCGCCTGCCGCGTCCCGAGAGCGCGTCGCGGGCGCGGTCCACCAGGCCGGTGCCGGGCGCGAGCAGCTTGTTGAACGGCGGCTTGTCGGGAGCCGCCGGGTGCGGGCGGGTCGGCGCGGTCCTCTTGGCGTGGCGGACCTTCTCCCCGAGCTGCTCCAGCTTCTCCTCCGGGCAGCAGATCCGCAGCGCGGGAAAGAGGTTGTCCTCCTCGTCCTGCAGATGGCTGCGGATCTCCATCGTCAACTGGTCGATCAGCCGGTCGAATTCCGGATCGTCCGCGTCGTGCCGCTCCAGTTCCTTCATGATCCGCTCGGCGGTCGCGTGGTCCTCGATCTCCTTGTCCGCGATGAGGTCCCCGTTCGTGAGGTGCTCGCGCACGGCCGGATACAGGTGCATCTCCTCCGCGATCGAGTGCCGGACCAGCTCGATGGTCACCTGGTCCACCAGCAGCTTGCGGCGCTTCTCGCCGACCGGCAGCCGCTCGATCTCCCGGAACATGTCCTCCACTTCCTGGTGGTCCGCGACGAGTTCCCGGACGATGTCTCCTCCGTGGCCCATGACGTCTCCTGCCTTTCCGCGGCGCGTGAAGGGTGGTCCGCCGCGCGCCGCCGGGTGTCCCGCGGCGCACGGCGGAAACATCACCGGCCCCTACACCGGCCGGCCGTAGAGCACGAGGTTCTGCTCGTACCGGCCGGTGCGCTCGTCGTACCGGCCGGCGCAGGTGACCAGGGCGAGCCGGGCCGGGCCCGTGGCGGCGAACAGGTCCGCGGGCAGCTCGTCCCCGTCGTACGTGCGGCGCGCGGTGATGCGGTACCCGTGCCGCCGCCCGTCCGCCGAGGTGATCTCCACCCGGTCCGCCACCGGCACGTCCGGCAGCGCGGCGAACGGGCCGTCGCCGCCGCCCGCCGTGTCGAGATGGCCCGCGATGAGAACGGTGCCGCGCGCGGCGCCCGGCTGGGCGCCGCCCTGCCACCAGCCCACCGCGTGCGGCGCCTCGGGCAGGTCGAGGGCCCCGTCGGCACCGGCCGCGACCGGGACCACCTCGGCCCGCGACCGGCCCGGCAGCGTGAGGAGTTCGGGCGGCGAGGCGGTGGGCGCGGCGGCCCGCGCCTCCGCACCGTCCGGGGCGAGCCCCGGCAGCACGCCCTCGTCCGCGAGGCGGGCCGGCTCCGCCCAGAGCAGGAGGGAGCCGGCCAGTGCCGCGCAGATACCGAACGCCGTCAGGGCCGCGGCGGGGCGGCGTCCGCCCGGCACCGCGCGCTCACCGGGGATCCGCCGGTTCCGCCCCGCGCCGCCGCGCGAGCCAGACCGCGCCCGCCACCGTCAGCAGCGTGCCGCCGGTCAGCGCCACGGCACCGGCCCCGGCCCGGTCACCGGCCGCCTCGTCCGCATGCCCGCCGGCACCGGCCGGGATGCGTGCCGGATCCGACGCCGATCCCGCCCCGGCGCCCGCTCCGGAGCCGGATGCCGTGCCCGAGCCGGACGCCGTGCCCGAGCTGTCACCGGACTGTTCGCCGAGGTGGCACTCGCCGCCCGCGACCAGCTCCAGATGCGCCTCCACCACCGGCCGGGCCGCCTCCGCCGCGGCCTTGACCTCGTCGTTCTCGCCGTCGTTCAGCTCCTCGTCGATCAGGGCCAGGGTCTCCCGGTGCGCGGCGTCCTGGGCCGCCAGCCACGCCTCGTCGTACGCGGGCGTCCCGGCCTTGGCGCGTATCTCCTCCAGCTGCCGCTGCTGTTCGGGGGTCGGCTTCTCGGGCAGCGGCACATGGAGCCGGTCGGCGAGGGCGGTGAGGGCGTCGTCCAGGCGCGTGTGCTCGCGCACCAGCGTGGCGCCGACCTCCTTGACGCAGTCGGTGGTCGCGTGCGCCCCGGCGTCGGTGCCCGCGGCTATCTCCGCCAGGTTGCCCTGGTGGGCGCTCTTGAGGAAGGTCGCGTCCACCGGGGATATCCCCCGGTCCGCGCGGGCGAGGCCGGCCGTCGCGCCGACGAGGAAGAGGGCGGCGAGCGAACCCACGGCCAGTCGGGCAGGAATCACGGTGACACTCCGTTTCTGTGGACTCGGGGCGCGATGCGCGCCCCCGCCGCTACTCTGTGTGACTGCCCGGCGAGCCGCACGCCGGACTGGGCCGAAAGGCTGACGGCACGGGAGCAACAGAACGTGACCCCGGTCATCCCGCTCACCGGAACGGGGGAGTACGCTTGCCACGTTTCGCACGCAGGAGCGGGAGGGTGTTCGTCCGTGTGCGCCGATCTTTCCCCCGTCATAGCCGCCACCACGCAGTGGCTCCTGCGCGCCTACCCGGCCGCTGACGGCACGCTGAGCGAGGTGCTCGCGGAGGTGCAGGCCCGGCAGGCCGTGACGGTCGCCGCCTGGCTGCGCTACCCGACGCCGGTGGACGCCGCGCTGGTCGCGATGGCGGGGCCGGGCGGCTCGGCCCGGCTGGACTGGGTCGTCGGCGCGGACACCGTGCTTCCCGAGGGCGACGAGTTCGCCTGGCGCTCCTGGGTGGACGAGGCCGTGGCGAGCTGGGCCGCCTGCCTGCTCAGCTCCCCGGCCCTGGCGGCGCAGGCCGTGGCGGCGGTCGCCGGCGGCGAGCACGCCACCGAGACCCCGATCGAGTTCCGCCGCCTGACGTTCCCGGCCGAACCCGACCGCCGGGCCGCGATGTTGCTGCGCCACCCCGACCTGGTCGCGCCGGTCGCCGACCTCCATCGCGCCCAGCTCCTGGCCCGCCTCGACCCGGACCCGGTCGGCAGCGTCTGACGCCCGGCGCGGCACTCTCCGCCGCGCCCGTTCACCCCTCTCCCGGCCAGTCCTCTCCTCCGGCGCGGCACACCGCGAACACGCGGTCGCGCGGCCACCGGTGGGCCGGGTCCGCGCCGAGCCGGGCGTGCCCCAGCGGCGACACCGTCGGTCCGGGCACGCGGAACGGCAGCGGGAAGGACCACACCCCCTGCCGCGGGTTCGCGGTGCGGCGCTCGGGGACCGTGGCCACCGGGTCCCGCGGCACGCACCGGACGTTCGCCGTCGCGGCGCTCCTCGCGGCCTTCGGCCCGGCCGTGGTGCCGGCCCTCCGGCCGCGGTCCCGGCCCGCGCCGGGCCGCGCGACCGGCGCCTGACGGACCGGACCCGCCGCGGTCGCCCCATCCCGGTGAGCGGCCGACCGGGCCGGGTGTCGCGGACCGGGCGCCGGAGCCCCGGGCGGTATCAATGGCCGCACCGGAACGGGCACGGCGGCGCGGAGGCGGACATGCGGAATCACCGGTCGGACCCGTTCACGGCCTGGGACGTCGACCCGCTGGCACGGCCCGCCCGCGCGGGCGGCGACGAGACCGCCCGGCTGGCCGTGCGGTACGCGGTGCTCGCGCCCTCCTCGCACAACACCCAGCCGTGGCGGTTCCGCGTGGGCGGCGGCGCGGTCGAGCTGTGTGCCGACCGCGCCCGGCTGCTCCCGGTCGTCGACCCGGACGGCCGGGAGCTGGTCATCAGTTGCGGCGCCGCGCTGCTCAACCTGCGCCTCGCGTTCACCCGGCTCGGGCACACGCCGCTGGTCCAGCCGTTCCCCGAACCGGCCGAGCCCGACCTGCTGGCCCGGGTACGGCCCGGTCCGCCCGCCGACCGGCGGACGGACGACGCCGTCCTGGCCGCGTTCATCCCGCGCCGCCACACCAACCGGGCGCCGTCCGAACGGCGGCGGCACCTGCCCGCCGACCTCGCGTCCCGCCTCGTCGCGGAGGCCGAACGCGAGGGCGCCTGGCTGCACCTGGTGCCCGACGCGCGCGGCAAGGCGATGCTGGCCGCCCTGGTGGCCGAGGGCGACCGCGCGCAGCACGCCGACCGCGCCTACCGCGCGGAGCTGGCCCGGTGGATGGCGCCCAATCGCGGCCGGCGCCCGGACGGGATCCGGGGCTACGGGTTCGGCCTCGGCCTCCCGGCGTCGTTCGCCGCGCCGCTCCTCGTCCGGGCGCTCGACACCGGCACCCGCCGGGCCGCGCGGGACCGCGGGGACGCCCGGCGGTCCGCCGCCCTGGCGGTGCTCGGCACCGGCGGCGACACCCCGCGCGACTGGCTGACCGCCGGGCAGGCCCTGCAACGGGTGCTGCTGCGCGCCACCGCCGCCGGGGCCGCCGCCTCGTTCTTCAACCAGCCCGTCCAGGTACCCGCCCTCCGCCCCAGGACGGCCGCCCTCACCGGCCGCCCCGGCCACCCGCAGGTCCTGTTGCGCCTGGGCTACGGGCCGCCCGCGCGCCCGCAGCCGCGCCGCGCCCTCGCCGACGTCCTCACGCGCTGACCGGGCCGCCGCGCCACGCGGGGAACGGCCGTTCGCCGACCGCGACGTCGAACGCCGCGCGGGCCAGCAGCCGCGTCGAGTCCAGCACCGGCAGCGGCGAGACGTCCGGCGTCACCAGCAGCGGGATCTCGGTGCAGACGAGGGCGACCGCGTCGCAGCCGCGCGCCGCCAGGTCCCCGATGATCCGCACGTACGCGCGGCGCGACTCCGCGCGGAGCACGCCGTTCAGCAGCTCACGGAAGATGACCTCGTGGACGAGCAGCCGGTCGTCCGCGTCCGGCACCTCGGCGGCGATGCCCCGGGCCGCCAGCGCCCTCGGGTAGAGCGGCCCCTCCATCGTGTACCGGGTGCCGAGCACGCCCACCCGGGTGCGCCCCTCGCGCGCCGCCCGGTCGGCCACCGCCTCCGCGATGTGCAGACCGGGCAACGGCAGCTCTGTGCCCGGCAGTTCCAGAGCCATATGGGCAGTATTGTCCGGGCAGACGAAGAAGTCGGCGCCCGCCCGCGCCAGCCGCTCCGCGCTCACCGCCAGGACGTCCCGGACCGACGCGTGGTCCCCGGAGTCCCAGCCCGGCATGCTGCGGGCCAGCGCGATGACGTCCAGCGTCACGTCCGGGTGCTCGTCGGGGCCGATGCGGCGGAAGCCCTCCCGGCAGAACGCCCGGAAGCACAGCGCCGCGCCCTCCGCGCTGTGGCCGAGGATGCCCAGGTGTCTCATGCCGCGCCCCCGTGGTCGGGGCCGGACGCCGGAAGGGCCCGGCCGGGCAGACCCGGCGGCTGCCGCCGGTGCGTCAGCAGGATCCGCTGCAACTCGCGCGCCGCGCGCGGCGGCGACACGTCGCCCCGGTGCGCGACCGAGATCGTGCGGTGCAGGCCCGGCGGGGCGAACGGCGTGACGCGCAGCCCGGAACGGTCCGCGACCATGCTCGGCACCACCGCCAGCCCGAGCCCCGCCCGCACGAAGCCCAGCACCGCGTCCATCTCGCCGCCCTCCACGCTGAACGACGGCTCGAACCCGGCCCCGTGGCACGCCGCCACCGTCAGCTCCCGCAGGTCGTAGCCGTGCCGGAACATCACCAGCGGCCGGTCCCGCAGATCCGCGACCCGGACGCGCGGGCCCGCCACCGGCGCGGGCGCGGTGGGCGAGGAGATCACCACCAGGTCCTCCCGCAGCAGCTCCTGCGTGGCCAGCGCCGGAGCCTGCCCGGGCAGCGGCGTGATGATCAGCGCCAGGTCCAGCTCACCGGCGGCCAGGATCCGCACCAGGTCCTGGGAGCCGTCCTCGTGCACGAACAGCTCCACCCCCGGATAGCTGTCGCGGAACGACCGCAGCACGCCCGGCACCAGGCTGGCGCACAGGCTCGGCGTCGCGCCGAGCCGCACCCGCCCGCGCCGCAACTGGGCCACCTCCTGCACCTCGCGGCGCGCGGTCTCCGTGTCCGCGAGGATCCGGCGGGCCAGCGGCAGCAGCGCCGCGCCCGCGTCCGTCAGGGAGATGTGGCCGCGCGCCCGGTGGAACAACTCGGCGCCCAGCTCCCGCTCCAGGGAGCGGATCTGCTGCGAGAGCGACGGCTGGGCGACGTGTTCACGGCGCGCGGCCCGGGTGAAGTGCAGGGTCTCCGCGACGGCGGTGAAGTAACGGAGCTGCTGGAGCTGCATGTGATCCGTCCCGGGAGGCGGTCGGTCCCCGATAGGCACAGCCTATCGAAAGCAGCTCTTCTCTGTCTTGGACGGCCTTCCGGGGACGGTCCTACCGTCTGGTGTCATGGCACTGGCGACGCGGCCCCGCACCACCACGCGCACGGACCGCCGGCCGACGACCGCGGCGGGCAGGCTGTGGCAGTCGACGATCGGCAAGAAGACGGTGATGGCCGTCAGCGGCGCGATCATGCTCCTCTACCTGATCGCGCACATGATCGGAAACCTGAAGGTTTTCTTCGGCCCCGACGACATGAACGGGTACGCGCACTGGCTGCGCACCCTCGGCGAGCCGGTGCTGCACCACGAGTGGTTCCTGTGGATCCTGCGGGCCGTCCTGCTGACGGCCGTGTGCGCCCACGGGCTGGCCGCCTGGCAGCTCAGCCGCCTGGACCGCGCGGCCCGCCCGGTGAAGTACGCGCACCGGCCCCGCCGGAGCAGCTATGCCACCCGCACCATGCGCTGGGGCGGCGTGATCCTGGCCCTCTTCATCGTCTGGCACATCCTCGACCTCACCACCGGCACCGTGAACCCGAACGGCGAGAGCGGGCGCCCGTACCAGAACATCGTCGCCACGTTCGACACCTGGTACGGCAACGTGATCTACACCGTCGCGATGATCGCCGTCGGCCTGCACGTCCAGCACGGCTTCTACAGCGCCGCCCAGACGCTCGGCGCGGGCAGCCGCGCCCGCGACCGCGCGCTCAGGGCCACCGGCAACGGTCTCGCCCTCGTGCTGACCGCCGGCTTCCTGTCCGTCCCCTTCGGCGTGATGACCGGACTCGTCAAGTAGCGGAGTGATCAGCGTGAGCAGCTACCTCGACTACACCACGGGCGACGCCCTGGTGGACACCAAGGCCCCGGACGGCCCGATCGCCGAGCGGTGGGACCGCCGCCGCTTCGAGGCCAAGCTGGTCAACCCGGCCAACCGGCGCAAGCACACCGTCATCGTGGTCGGCACCGGCCTGGCCGGTGGCGCCGCCGGTGCCACCCTCGCCGAACAGGGCTACCGCGTCATCCAGTTCTGCTACCAGGACTCCCCGCGCCGCGCCCACTCGATCGCCGCCCAGGGCGGCATCAACGCCGCGAAGAACTACCGCAACGACGGCGACTCGGTGCGGCGCCTCTTCTACGACACCGTCAAGGGCGGCGACTTCCGGGCCCGCGAGTCCAACGTCTACCGCCTGGCCCAGGTGTCGGTCGAGATCATCGACCAGTGCGTCGCCCAGGGCGTGCCGTTCGCCCGCGAGTACGGCGGCCTGCTCGACACCCGGTCCTTCGGCGGCGTCCAGGTCTCCCGCACCTTCTACGCCCGCGGCCAGACGGGGCAGCAGCTCCTGCTCGGCGCCTACCAGGCGCTCTCCCGCCAGATCGCCGCCGGGAACGTGGAGATGCACCCGCGCACCGAGATGCTGGACCTGATCGTGGTCGACGGGCGGGCCCGCGGCATCGTCGCCCGCGACCTGATCACCGGCCGCGTCGACACCTACCTCGCGGACGCCGTGGTCCTGGCCACCGGCGGCTACGGCAACGTCTTCTACCTCTCCACCAACGCCAAGAACTCCAACGCCACCGCCATCTGGCGCGCCCACCGGCGCGGCGCGTTCTTCGCCAACCCCTGCTTCACCCAGATCCACCCCACCTGCATCCCGCGCTCGGGCGAGCACCAGTCCAAGCTGACGCTGATGAGCGAGTCGCTGCGCAACGACGGCCGCATCTGGGTGCCGCGGCGGGCGGGCGACACCCCCCCCCCCGCCGACATCCCGGAGGAGGAGCGCGACTACTACCTGGAACGGATCTACCCCTCCTTCGGCAACCTCGTCCCCCGCGACATCGCCTCCCGCGCCGCGAAGAACGTGTGCGACGAGGGCCGCGGCGTCGGACCCGGCGGCCAGGGCGTCTACCTGGACTTCGCGGACGCCATCGCCCGCATGGGCCGCGACGCGGTGGCCGCCAAGTACGGCAACCTCTTCGAGATGTACGAGCGGATCACCGCCGAGGACCCGTACCGCGTGCCGATGCGCATCTACCCGGCGATCCACTACACGATGGGCGGCCTGTGGGTCGATTACGACCTCCAGACCACCGTGCCGGGCCTGTTCGCCATCGGCGAGGCCAACTTCTCCGACCACGGCGCCAACCGGCTGGGCGCCTCCGCGCTGATGCAGGGCCTGGCCGACGGGTACTTCATCCTCCCCGCGACCCTCGCGGACTACCTGGCCCGCACCCCGAACGACGAGGTCCCCGCCGACCATCCGGCGGTCACCGAGGCCGTGTTCGCCGTCACCGACCGCCTCTACCAGCTGCTGTCCAACAACGGCGACCGCACCCCCGACTCGTTCCACCGCGAGCTGGGCGAGCTGCTGTGGGACGAGTGCGGCATGGCCCGCAACGAGACCGGGCTGCGCAAGGCGCTGGACCGGATCCCGGCCCTGCGCGCCGAGTTCTGGGAGCGGATCAAGGTGCCCGGCAGCGGCACCGAGCTCAACCAGTCGCTGGAGAAGGCCCATCGCGTCGCCGACTACCTGGAGCTGGCCGAGCTGATGTGCCTGGACGCGCTGCACCGCGCCGAGTCCTGCGGCGGCCACTTCCGCGAGGAGAGCCAGACCCCGGACGGCGAGGCGGCCCGCCGCGACGACACCTACGCCTACGCCGCCGCCTGGGAGTTCACCGCTCCCGGCCAGGCGCCCGTGCTGCACAGGGAAGACCTGGTCTTCCATCACGTCCACCCCACCCAGCGGAGCTACGCGTGAACCTCACCCTGCGCATCTGGCGCCAGCAGGGCCCCGACGCCCCGGGGGCCATGACCACCTACGAGGTCACCGGCATCTCCCCGGACATGTCGTTCCTCGAAATGCTGGACACCCTCAACGAGGAGCTGATCCTGCGCGGCGACGAGCCCGTCGCGTTCGACCACGACTGCCGCGAGGGCATCTGCGGCGCCTGCGGCATGGTCATCAACGGCGAGGCCCACGGCCCGGAGCGGACCACGACCTGCCAGCTCCACATGCGGCACTTCGCGGACGGCGACACCATCGACATCGAGCCGTGGCGGGCCGCCGCGTTCCCCGTGGTGAAGGACCTGGTGGTGGACCGGTCCGCGTTCGACCGCATCATCGGCTCCGGCGGCTACGTCACCGCGCCCACCGGCAGCGCCCCCGAGGCGCACGCCACGCCGGTCCCCAAGCCCGCCGCCGACACGGCGTTCGAGCACGCCGAGTGCATCGGCTGCGGCGCCTGCGTGGCGGCCTGCCCCAACGGCTCCGCGATGCTGTTCACCTCGGCCAAGGTGGTCCACCTCAATTCCCTGCCGCAGGGCGCCCCGGAGCGCGAGAGCCGGGTGCTGAACATGGTCGGGACGATGGACGGCGAGGGCTTCGGCGGCTGCACGGTCACCGGCGAGTGCGCCACGGTCTGTCCCAAGGGCATCCCGCTCACCTCGATCACCACCATGAACCGCGAATACCTGCGCGCGCTCGGCAGGGGCGCGTAACGCCCTCCCCCCGGAACGCGGGGGCGGTCCCCCGCAGCGGTGGGGGCACCTCCCAGCCTCCCCGGACCGACGTCCGGGAGGGGCCCCCATGGCTGGGGGAGCGGCTCGGCTCCCCGCGCCGGAGGACCGCCCCCGCCCACTCTCTCAGCGGACCGTGTAACCGGCCCCGCGCAGCGCGCCCTTGACCTGGCCGATCCGCAGATCGCCGAAGTGGAAGACCGACGCGGCCAGCACCGCGTCGGCACCGGCCCGGATCGCCGGCGGGAAGTGCTCCAGCCGCCCCGCCCCGCCGGAGGCGATCACCGGGACCGTCACCCGCTCGCGCACCGCCGCGATCATCGCGGCGTCGTACCCGTCCTTGGTGCCGTCGGCGTCCATCGAGTTCAGCAGGATCTCCCCCGCGCCCAGCCCGGCCGCCCGGTGCGCCCACTCCACCGCGTCGATCCCCGTGCCACGCCGCCCGCCGTGCGTGGTCACCTCGAACCCCGAAGGCGTCGACGTGCCCTCGGGGCAGCGTCTGGCGTCGACCGACAGCACCAGCACCTGGTTGCCGAACCGCTCCGCGATCTCCCGGATCAGCTCCGGGCGCGCGATCGCCGCCGTGTTCACGCCCACCTTGTCCGCGCCCGCGCGCAGCAGCCGGTCCACGTCGTCGGACGTGCGGACACCGCCGCCCACCGTGAGCGGTATGAAGACCTGCTCGGCGGTCCGGCGCACGACGTCGTACGTCGTCTCGCGGTTGCCCGAGGAGGCGGTGATGTCGAGGAACGTCAGCTCGTCGGCGCCCTCGGCGTCGTAGACCTTGGCCATCTCGACCGGATCGCCCGCGTCCCGCAGGTTCTCGAAGTTGACGCCCTTGACGACCCGGCCGGCGTCCACGTCCAGGCAGGGGATGACTCGTACGGCGAGGCTCACGTCGCGGCTCCTCGGTAGGCTTCCAGCTCGACTTGGACCAGCGCCCGCGAGTCGGCGAAGCCGCCCACCAGGACCAGTGTGGCGACCGGACGGACGGACCCCAGCAGGTCCTGATGGGCGCGCGCCACCTCTTCCGCGTCGCGGGCGTGGCTGATGTAGATCCGGGTGCGGATGACGGAATCGGCACCGAGCCCGAACCGCTCCAGCGCCGCGATGGCCTCGGCCAGCGCCGACCTGGCCTGCTCGTAGGGGTCGCCCCCGGCGGCCCCGGTCGCGGGCGGCAGCGTCCCGCCGACCAGCACCAGGTCGCCGGCCGCGACCACGCGTGCGGCACCGAGGGCCTCGTCCCAGGAGCCGGTGTCCGGCGCGCGCTCGACGCTCATCCGGCCACGGTCTCCAGCGCCTGCTCCAGGGTGAACGCCCCGGCGTACAGCGCCTTCCCGACGATGGCGCCCTCGACGCCGACGCCGACCAGCCCGGCCAGCGCCCGCAGGTCGTCCAGCGACGAGACCCCGCCGGAGGCCACGACGGGCCGGTCGGTGGCGGCGCACACGTTCCGCAGCAGCTCCAGGTTCGGGCCCTGGAGCGTGCCGTCCTTGTTGATGTCGGTGACCACGTACCGCGCGCAGCCCTCGGCGTTCAGCCGCGCCAGCGTCTCGTACAGGTCGCCGCCGTCCCGGGTCCAGCCCCGGCCGCGCAGTGTCGTGCCGCGCACGTCGAGGCCGACGGCCACCCGGTCGCCGTGCTCGGCGATCGCCCGGGCGACCCACTCCGGCGACTCCAGCGCGGCGGTGCCCAGGTTGACGCGGGTGCAGCCGGTGGCGAGCGCGGCGGCGAGCGTGTCGTCGTCGCGGATGCCGCCGGACAGCTCGACCTTGATGTCCATGGCGCGCACCACCTCCGCGATCTGCTCCCGGTTGTTCCCGGTGCCGAACGCGGCGTCCAGGTCGACCAGGTGCAGCCACTCGGCGCCCGAGCGCTGCCAGGTCAGGGCGGCCTGGAGCGGGTCGCCGTAGGAGGTCTCGGTGCCGGACTCGCCGTGCACCAGGCGCACGGCCTGGCCGCCGCGGACATCGACGGCGGGCAGCAGTTCCAGCGTGGGCGTCAGCGTGGACATCTCAGAGCGTCTCGATCCAGTTGGTGAAGAGGCGGGCACCGGCGTCGCCGGACTTCTCGGGGTGGAACTGGGCGGCCCACAGCGGGCCGTTCTCCACGGCGGCGACGAACGGCTTGCCGTGCGTGGACCAGGTGACGCGGGGCGCGGCCAGCCCGGCCGCCGTCCCGCCGCTGTCGGCGGGCAGCTCCCAGTCGTGCACCGCGTAGGAGTGCACGAAGTAGAACCGCGCGTCCGACGGCAGCCCGGCGAACATCACGGAGCCCTCGGGGACGTCGACCGTGTTCCAGCCCATGTGCGGCACGATGCCGGCCTGGAGCGGCCCGACGGTGCCCGGCCACTGGTCGAGCCCCGCGGTCTCCACGCCGTGCTCGATGCCGCGCGCGAAGAGGATCTGCATGCCGACGCAGATGCCGAGCACGGGCCGGCCACCGGCCAGCCGCCGCCCGACCACCCAGTCGCCGCGCGCCTCACGGATGCCCCGCATGCAGGCGGAGAACGCGCCGACGCCGGGCACGAGCAGCCCGTCGGCGTTCATGGCGGCGTCGAGGTCACGCGTGATCTCGACCTCCGCGCCCGCGCGGGCGACGGCCCGCTCGGCAGAACGCACGTTCCCGAAGCCGTAGTCGAAGACGACGACCTTCTTGCTGGTCACGACCTCACACCTCCAGCCGGAGCACACCGGCGACCAGACACAGCCCGCTGGCGAGAGCGAGCAGCACGACGACACCCTTGGGCAGCCCCTGCTTGGCGAACGAGTACACCCCGCCCATGAGAAAGAGCCCCACAGCGAGAAACAGCGCCGCCGACCCGCTCACAGCGTCTCCCCGTTCGCTTCTCCGCCCTCGCGGCACCCCGCGAGCAACCCCGTCACCCTCGGCCCGGCAGCCGCGCGTGCGTCGCTCACAGGGCGCCCTTCGTCGACGGAATGCCCGTCTGCCGCGGGTCCAGCTCGCTGGCGTACCGCAGCGCGCGGGCCAGGGCCTTGAACTGGCACTCCACGATGTGGTGCGCGTTGCGCCCGTACGGCACGTGGACGTGCAGCGCGATCTGGGCCTGGGCGACGAACGACTCCAGGATGTGCCGGGTCATCGTCGTGTCGTACGCGCCGATCATCGGCGCCATGCCCTCCGGCTCGCGGTGCACGAGATACGGCCGCCCCGACAGGTCCACGGTCACCTGTGCCAGCGACTCGTCCAGCGGCACGGACGCGTCGGCGAACCGCACGATCCCCCGCTTGTCGCCCAGCGCCTGCTTGAACGCGGCGCCCAGCGCGAGCGAGGTGTCCTCGATCGTGTGGTGGCTGTCGATGTGCAGGTCGCCCTCGGTCTTGACGGTGAGGTCGAACAGCCCGTGCCGCCCGAGCTGGTCCAGCATGTGGTCGAAGAAGCCGACGCCGGTGGAGACGTCGACCTGCCCCGTCCCGTCGAGGTCGATCTCGACGGCGACCGAGGTCTCCTTGGTGCTGCGGGTCACGCGGCCCACGCGGGTCATTGGCCGATCTCCTTCATCACTGCGCGTACCGCGTCGAGGAACGCGTCGTTCTCCTCACGGGTCCCGGTGCTGACCCTCAGGCGCCCCGGCACACCGTTGTCCCGGACGAGCACCCCGTGCTCCAGCAGCCGCCGCCAGACGTCCCCCGCGTCCGCGAAGCGGCCGAACTGCACGAAGTTGGCGTCGGACTCGGTGACCTCGCACCCCAGGTCGGTCAGCTCGGTGACGACCCGGTCCCGTTCGTCCTTCAGCTCCGCGACGTACCCCAGCAGCGTATCCGCGAACTCCAGCGCCGCGTGCGCCGTGGCCTGGGTGACCGCGGACAGGTGGTACGGCAGCCGCACCAGCTGCACCGCGTCGACCACGCCCGGGTCGGCGGCCAGATACCCCAGCCGCAGCCCGGCGGCGCCGAACGCCTTGGACATCGTGCGGGTGAGCACCAGCGTCGGCCGGCCCTCGATCAGCGGCAGCAGCGACGGCCGGTGGCTGAACTCGGCGTACGCCTCGTCCACCACGACCAGCGCGCCGTGCCCGCCGGTCGCGGCGGCCTGTGCGGCCTCGTACAGCGCGAGAACGGTCTCGGCCGCGACGGCCGTGCCGGTCGGGTTGTTGGGCGAGCAGATGAACACGATGTGCGGCCGGTGCTCGTGGATCGCGGCGACGGCCGCCGCCACGTCGATGCCGAACTCCTCGGTGCGCGGCCCGGAGATCCACTCGGTGCCGGTGCCGCGCGAGATCAGCGGGTGCATCGAGTAGGACGGGTCGAAGCCGAGGGCCGTGCGGCCGGGGCCGCCGAACGCCTGGAGGAGCTGCTGGAGCACCTCGTTGGAGCCGTTGGCCGCCCAGACCTGGGTCGGGCCGACCCGGTACCCGGCGGTGCGGGAGAGGTAGGCGGCGAGCTGGGTGCGCAGCACCACCGCGTCCCGGTCGGGGTAGCGGTTGAGGGTGCGGGCCGCCTCCGAGACGCGCTCCGCGATGCGCCGGACGAGCGCCTCCGGCAGCGGGTACGGGTTCTCGTTGGTGTTCAGCCGGACCGGGACGTCGAGCTGCGGCGCGCCGTACGGGGTCTTGCCGCGCAGTTCGTCGCGGATGGGGAGATCGTCGATGCGGGTCACTTGCTGTGCGGAACCTCTCCGTATCCGAACCGTGCCTTGACCGCGGCGCCGTGGGCGGGAAGGTCCTCCGCCTCGGCGAGGGTCACCACGTGGTGCGCCACCTCGGCCAGGGCGTCGCGGCTGTAGTCCACGACGTGGATGCCGCGCAGGAAGGACTGCACGGACAGGCCCGAGGAGTGGCAGGCGCAACCGCCGGTCGGCAGGACGTGGTTGGAGCCCGCGCAGTAGTCGCCCAGCGAGACCGGGGACCAGGGGCCGATGAACACGGCGCCCGCGTTGCGGACCCGGGCGGCGACCTCGGCCGCGTTCTCGGTGTGGATCTCCAGGTGCTCGGCGGCGTAGGCGTCGGTGACGGCCAGCCCGTGGTCGAGGTCGTCGACGAGGACGACGCCGGACTGCCGCCCGGCCAGGGCCTCCGCGATGCGGCCGTGGTGCTTGGCGGCCGGGACCCGCGTGCGCAGCTCGGCGTCCACGGCGTCGGCCAGCGCGACGGACGGCGTGACCAGGACGGCGGCGGCCAGCACATCGTGCTCGGCCTGGCTGATGAGGTCGGCGGCCACCAGCGCGGGGTCGGCGCTGTCGTCGGCGAGCACGGCGATCTCGGTGGGCCCGGCCTCGGCGTCGATGCCGATGACGCCCTTCAGCAGGCGCTTGGCCGCGGCGACGTACACGTTGCCGGGACCGGTGACCAGCCGGACCGGGGCGCACTCCTCGGTGCCGTGGGCGAACATGGCGACGGCCTGGGCGCCGCCGGCCGCGTGCACCTCCGTCACGCCCAGCAGCGCGCAGGCGGCCAGGATGGTGGGGTGCGGCAGGCCCGCGCCCCAGTCGTTGCCCGGGACCTTCTGCGGCGGGGAGGCCACGGCGAGGGAGCCGACGCCCGCCTCCTGCGCCGGGACGACGTTCATGACGACGGACGACGGGTAGACGGCCTGCCCGCCCGGCACGTAGAGGCCGACCCGCTCCACGGGCACCCACCGCTCGGTGACGGTGCCGCCGGGCACGACGCGCACGGTGGAGTCCGTGCGCCGCTGGTCGCGGTGGACGAGGCGGGCGCGGCGGACCGACTCCTCCAGGGCGGCCCGCACAGCCGGGTCCAGCTCGGCCAGGGCGCGGGTGAGCGCCTCGGCCGGGACCCGGGTCCGCTCGATGGTGACCTGGTCGAACCGCCGCGCGTACTCGATCAGCGCCGCGGTGCCGCGATGGCGCACGTCGTCGCAGATGGGCCGCACCTTCTCCAGGGCGGCCTCGACGTCGAGCTCGGCGCGGGGCAGCAGGTCGCGGTCGATCCCGCCGGGGGCGGGCGACGAACCGCGCAGATCGATTCGGTTCAGCACGGAACCAGTCTCGCAGAACGCCGCGCGGGGCCGCCGCCGCGTTTCACGATGCGGGCCCGGCCCCGCGAGGCAGCCGATAGGCTGGCCGGTCGTGACGACCACGCGCCTGCCGCTCTTTCCGCTGAACACCGTGCTGTTCCCCGGGCTCGTGCTGCCGCTGAACGTCTTCGAGGCCCGGTACCGGGCGCTGATGCGCGATCTGCTGGACCTCCCCGAGGACGGCCCGCGGCCGTTCGGCGTAATCGCCATCAAGGACGGGTACGAGGTGGCGCCCAGCGGCATCGGGCTGCCGGACCCCACGGAGGAGACGGAGGCCGGGCCGGCCGCCGGGTTCGCGTCCGACGACCCCATGCGCTCCTTCCACGCGGTGGGCTGCGTCGCCGACGCCTCCACGATCCGCGGCCGTTCCGGACCGGGCGAGAGCGGGCAGCCGGCCGAGAGCTACGAGGTGCTGGCGACGGGCACGACGCGGTTCCGGCTGCTGTCCGTGGACGCGAGCGGCCCGTATCTGACGGCCGAGGTGGAGCCGCTGCCGGAGGTCGCCGGGGAGGGCGCGGGGGCGCTGGCGTCCGGGGTGCTGCGGGCGTTCCGCGCGTACCAGAAGGTGCTGGCCGGCGCGAACGAGCGCACCCTGGCGCCCGGCCAGGACCTGCCGGAGGACCCGTCGGTGGTGTCGTACCTGGTGGCGGCGGCGACGATGCTGTACACGGGCGACAAGCAGCGGCTGCTCCAGGCCAAGGACACCGCGACCCGGCTGGCCGAGGAGCTGCGCATACTGCGGCAGGAGACGGCGCTGATCAGCAAGCTCCCGTCCGTCCCCGGGGCGGAGTACACCATCCGCCCGACGAGTCTCAACTGATCCCGTGGCGAGGAAGCGGAGCGGGGCGGCGTCCGGGGGAGGCACCCCCGCGACCGTGGCGGCGGGCCGGGCGGGGGTGGCGTTCACCCTGCACTCCTACGCGCACGACCCGGCCGCCCCGTCCTACGGCGAGGAGGCGGCGCGGGCGCTGGGCACGGACCCGGCCCGGGTGTTCAAGACGCTGGTCACCGACGTGGACGGCGCGCTGACGGTGGCCGTGGTGCCGGTGTCGGCGTCCCTCGGCCTGAAGGCGCTGGCGGCGGCGGCCAGCGGCAAGCGGGCGGCGATGGCCGACCCGGCGGCGGCCGAGCGTGCCACGGGCTACGTGCTGGGCGGCATCTCCCCCCTGGGCCAGCGCCGACGGCTCCCCACGGTGGTGGACTCCTCGGCCACCGCCCACGCCACGGTCTTCGTCTCGGCGGGCCGCCGCGGCCTGGAGATCGAGGTGCCGCCGGCCGACCTGATCGCCCTCACCTCGGCGATCACCGCCCCGATCGCCCGGGACTGACCGCTCAGTCCCCGGCCGGTCCGGCAGCCCCGCCGGGGCCGGGGTCGCGCCAGTGCGGCAGCTCCACGGGAAGGAGCTCCGGGTCGCGGGGGCCCCAGACCGACACGCAGAACATGTGCGCGGCCACGGCCGCGAACGGCAGGCCCAGCAGCACCCCGAACGCCCTGATCTTCAGCGGGCCGTCGAACACCACGTCGGCGCCCACCGACCGGGCGCGCGCCGTGATGTCGCCGGTGGGGCCCAGCCACACGCCGAGCCGCCAGGCCAGCACGGACCCCAGCAGCGCCCCGGCCAGCAGCCCGAGCACCACGGCGACCCCGCCGGCGCGGCGCAGCAGGAAGACGACGACCCCGGTCACGGCCCCGATGGCCAGCCCCAGCAGCAGGAAGGTGCCGTCGGCGCCGATGGCCTGCTGCCCCTCGGAGTTCGCCAGCAGCACCGACTCGCCGTCCGAGACCAGCGGCACGCGCGGTGCCCGCCACAGCCACAGCAGCCCGAGCACCAGACCGGTGAGTGCGGCGACCGGCAGCGCCACCACCAGGACCTCGCGTATCTCCCGTCCCCAGCCCGCCCGGCGGGTCACCGGGCCGCCGGGATCCTGTCCTCCGTCCGGGGTCTCGGCGGCGGTGCCGGAGGCGGCGCGGTGGTCGGGAGTGGGCTGCGGAACGGTCACCTTGTCATCCTGCCAGGTACGGGCGTCTGTTCGGGCCGGGGGACGACCGTTCGGGCGTATGAGCGTATGGTCGCCCCGCCGGTCACCGCAGGGCGGCCCGGCGGTACGCCCAGGTGGCCAGCGCCAGCGCCGCCACGCCCACGCCCGCGCAGACCGCGAGGTCGGCCGCGGCCGAGCCCCAGTCGGGGCTGGGCTCCAGCGCGGTGGCCAGCGCGTCCACGCCGTAGGTCGAGGGCAGCAGCTCGCGCAGCCAGCGCACCGGCTCGGGCAGCCGCGCCGCGGGCAGCACGCCGAGCAGCAGCGCCGCCGACATGCCGAGCTGCCCGCACAGCGTGGCCAGCTCCGGGCGCGGGGCCAGCAGCCCCAGCGCGGCCCCCAGCCCGGCGAGCGCGGCCCCGGCCAGCGGCACCACGGCCAGCAGCACCCACAGGCCGCCCAGCGGGAGCCGGTACAGCAGGCCGCCGGAGACGGCGGTGACGACGACGCCCGGCACGGTGAACGACGCGTACGCCGCGGCCGTGCCCAGCGCCACGGCGGCCGGGGGCACGGGCAGCGTGGCGTAGTGGTCCAGCCCGCCGGCGGCCCGGAGCTGCCCGAAGTACTGGGCGAGGAGGTTGAGCGCGACGAACGCCACGACCAGCACGGCCGACCCGGCGACGACGGCGCGCGCCTCGTCCCCGTCGCCGCCGTCCACGACGCCGCGCATCAGCACCATGATCCCGACGGACTGGAAGGTGGCGACGAACAGCAGCGGAATCCGCGCCACCCGCGCCCGCGAGAGCTGCGCCCGGTACACGGCCACCAGCGAGGGCCACAGCCGCGCCCGCGACGCCAGCGGCACGGCGGAGCTCATGACCGGACCAGCCCCTCGCCCCGGCCGCCCAGCGCCAGGTAGACGTCCTCCAGGGTGGGCGTGGCCAGCGTGAAGTCGTCCAGTGCGGAGAACGCGGGGCCCTGGGTGACGGCGACGACGACCGCGCGGGCCCGCTCGGGCGGCAGGCGCAGCGTCCAGCGGCGGCCCGCGACGGCGGCCGTGCGGCGCAGCGCGGCGATCTCCGGGATGCCCAGCGGGGCGTCCCCGCGCCACATCAGGTCGAGCCGCACCTCGGCGCCCACCAGCGCCTTCAGGCCCTCGGGGCTGTCGCAGGCGATGACCCGCCCGGCGTCCAGCACGGCGACCCGGTCGAGCACGGTCTCGGCCTCGATGACGTTGTGCGTGACCAGCACCACCGTCGTGCCGTCCAGCGCGCGGCGCCGGTCGATCGCGGCCCAGACGGCGCGCCGGGCGACGGGGTCCATGCCCGCGGTCGGCTCGTCCAGCACCAGGACCGGACGGCTGCCGGTGAGGGCCGCGGCCACGCACGCCAGCCGCCGCTCGCCGCCGGAGAGCTTCTTCAGCGGCCGGGACGCCAGCGGGCCCAGCCCCAGTTCCTCGATGACGGCGTCCCGCTCCCGGCGCGCCGCCCCGGCGTCCATGCCGCGCAGCCGGGCGGTGGTCTCGGCGGCCAGGGCCACGGTCAGCTCGTCCAGCGCGGTGGACTCCTGCCCCAGGTACGCCAGCAGCCGCGCCGCGCGGCGGGGGTGGCGCACCAGGTCGTGGCCGAGCAGGGTGATGCTTCCGGCGTCCGGGCGCAGCAGCCCGGTGAGCTGCTTGACGAGGGTGGTCTTGCCCGCGCCGTTCGGGCCGAGCAGGCCGAAGATCTCGCCGCGCGCCACGTCCAGCGTGATCCGGTCGCTGGCCGGGGCCGCCTGCCCCGTGCCGGCGCGCGGGCGGCGGGCCGGGTAGGTCTTGGTCAGGCCGCGCACGGTGAACGCCGCCGGGGCGGACGCGGTGCCGTCCGGGGTGTGCTCGGGTGCTGCGATCCGGGGCCAGGGCCGTGCGATAGATGAGGCCACGGTGCACGAGCCTACGCGGGTCACAGGGGTGCCAGGACCCGGGGGTACGTTCCGGACATGTCGCAGCGGGCGGCGCGGCGTTTGTCAGGAGGTGCGCACGGTGCCCGTGCGGGCGTCCACCTCGCGCCAGAAACCGGCCCTGATCGCGTACCGGTCCTGCTCGTCGATCTGGTCGTCCTTGTGCGCGAGCAGCCCGAAGCGGGCCGCGTACCGCAGCAGTTCGCCGTCGATGCGGTGCGGGATGCGCGGGTACTCGTTGGACAGCCGCTCCAAGTGCGCCGCGTTGGCGAGGCGTTCGGCCCAGCGGCGGGCGAAGACCTGGCCCACCTCGAACGAGTCGCCGCTGACGGCCGTGATGTCCTCCTCCCGGTCGGCCCACCGCTGCTCGGCGGTGGTGAGCTGGGAGAGCATGGGCAGGGCCGCGATCTCGGGAGGCTCCTCGGGAACGCCCCGGTCCACCCAGCCCCGGTCGGACGACCAGCGCAGCGTGGCCGTGGCGGCGGGCTGCACGGAACGCCCGAGCGTGGCCAGGTCCTTGGGCGTCGGCACGCCCTTGGCGGCGGGCGACGCGCCCTGCGGTTCGCGCCCGGCCTGCGGGAACGGGTGCTCGCCGTTCTCCCGGTGCACGCCGTTCTTCGCGGCGGCGGGCCGCTCGCGCGGCTCGGCCGGGGTGGGCGGGGAGGCGGTCTCGGGAAACGGCGCGGCCAGGATGGCCGCGATCTCCGGCCGGGTCGCGCTGTGCGGGGCCTCGGCCACCGACGTCTCGTTGACGCGGACGGCCCGGGTGATCCAGGCCCGGTCCAGCACCCGGCGCTCGTCGGCCTCCGCGACCAGGTCCTCGGACTGGTTGTAGTCGCCGCCGGCGGCCTGGACGGCCCAGAGGTGGACGGCGACGCCGTGCTCCTTGGCGGACATCAGCCCCGGCAGCAGGTCGCCGTCACCGGTGACCAGCACGATGTCGGCGCAGGCCCGGTTGCGCGCCAGCTCGGTCAGCTCGGCGTGCATCGCGGCGTCCACGCCCTTCTGCGCCCAGCGGCCGTCGGACCGGGTCAGCGCGCCGAGGCGGACGGTGACGCGGGGCATGACGCGCAACCGCCGGTGCTCCGGCTGCGGGACGCGGTCGGGAGCGCCGTCGAACCAGTAGATCCGCAGCAGCTCGCGGCCGGTGTCGGCCTCGGCCCGCTCGCGCAGCCCCTGGATGAGCGCGGCGTGGTCGACGGAGATGCGGGGGCGGGCGGCTTCACCGGCGAGAAGGCTGGCGGCGGCACCGAGCAGATACCCGGCGTCCACCAGGACGACGCAGCGGTCCACGTTGCACACCTTCTTTCACGGGAAGCGGTTTTCCCTGAGTCTGCCCGACCCGGCCGCCGTTATCTGTGCCAACTCGATCTTCGGCGTGGCGAATCCACCCCCATACCACCCGGAATGCGAACTGTGCCCGCTCGTGCGAACCTGAACGCGGCCAAGCGTTCCGCGCCACGGCACGACTGCGATCAGGAGGCGATCATGGCCAAGAACAAGAACCGCAGCCGACCTCCGGCACCCCAACCCCCGCCGGGACAGGCCCGGACGGCGGAGGCCCCGGCGGAGTCCGCGAAGTCGCGCAAACGCGAGAAGCGATTCGGCCACAACTGACGGCCGGCCACGCACCGGGGCCCGGACCGCCGTGAGGGGCGCACCGCGCGGGGTGCGCCCCTCGGGACCGCCGGGTCCGCTTCCGCTAGACGCGGTGCGCCGTCCGGCTGAGCATGTCCCAGGCTTCGTGGACACAGCGCAGCCGGTCCTCGAAAGCCGTGCCCGGGAAATACTCCAGAAGGGCGTGCACGGCGTCCTGGCGGGACGCGTGCACCTCACGGATCAGAAACATGGCCTTGTGGACCATCCGCACATCCATGGCGGTTCTACCCCTCACGCGGTGATTTCGCTCCGCTTTCGAAGCTAATGTGAAGAGCACCGCGTTGGGGTAAAGCGGCGTCCATCATCCCGCCAACAGGCGGGCATCAACCCGCCAAGCAGCCCATCAACCGGCCAAACAGGCTGGTCCGAGCAGGGCCTTGAGGTCGCCGAAGAGCGCCGGATCGGCCTGCACCCGGTGCCGGTCGAGCCGCAGCACCGTGGTGGTGCGCACGCCCTGGACCTTCAGCCGCACCTCGGTGGCCCCGCGGTGCTGCCCGAGCACCTCCCCCAACTGCGCCACCAGCGGAGGCGTGATCTTCACCCCCGGGATGGTGATCGTCACGGGCGCGTCCGCCGACGCCTCCGACAGGTCCGGCACCATCAACTCCATGGCGACCAGCCGGGGCACGTCCTCCCGCTTGTCCAGCCGGCCCTTGACGAACACCACGGCGTCCTCGGCGAGTTGCGTGGAGACGAGCTGGTAACTGGCGGGGAAGAACATGCAGTCGATGGAGCCGGCCAGGTCCTCGACGGTGGCGATCGCCCAGGGGTTGCCCTGCTTGGTCATCTTCCGCTGGAGCGTCGAGATGATGCCGCCGATGGTGACGATCGCGCCGTCCGGGTAGTCACCGCCGGTCAGCGCCGAAATCGCGGCGTCCGCCTTGTCGTTGAGGATGTGCTCGATGCCGAAGAGCGGGTGGTCGGAGACGTAGAGGCCGAGCATCTCCCGCTCCTGGGCCAGGAGATACGTCTTGTCCCACTCCTCCTCGGAGAACTCGACGTCCATGCCGAAGCCCGGCCCGTCGCTGCCGCCGTCCTCGTCCATGCCGCCGAAGAGGTCGAACTGTCCCTCGGCCTCCTTCCGCTTGACCTGCACCACGTTGTCGATCATCGACTCGAAGTGCGCGGTCAGGCCCTTGCGGGTGTGGCCCAGGGTGTCGAACGCGCCCGCCTTGATGAGCGATTCGACGGTGCGCTTGTTGCAGACGACCGCCTCGACCTTGTCCAGGAAGTCCGGGAAGGAGCTGTACTTGCCCTTCGCCTTGCGCGTCGCGACGATCGAATCCACCACGTTCTGCCCGACGTTGCGGACGGCGGTGAGGCCGAAGACGATCACGTCGTCGCCGCGCGGCGTGAAGTGCGCCTCCGACTCGTTGACGTCCGGCGGCAGCACCCGGATGCCCATCCGGCGGCACTCGTTGAGGTAGATCGCGGACTTGTCCTTGTCGTCGCGGACCGACGTCAGCAGCGCCGCCATGTACTCGGCCGGGTAGTTGGCCTTCAGATACGCGGTCCAGTAGGTGACCAGGCCGTACGCGGAGGAGTGCGCCTTGTTGAACGCGTAGCCGGAGAACGGCACCAGCACGTCCCACACGGCCTGGATCGCCTCGTCGGAGTAGCCGTTGTCCCGCATGCCCTTCTGGAACGGGACGAACTCCTTGTCGAGGATCTCCTTCTTCTTCTTGCCCATGGCCCGCCGCAGCAGGTCCGCTTGTCCGAGCGAGTACCCGGCGAGGACCTGCGCGGCCTTCTGCACCTGCTCCTGGTAGACGATGAGGCCGTAGGTGACGTCCAGGACCTCCCGCAGCGGCTCCTCCAGCTCCGGGTGGATCGGGGTGATCTCCTGCTGGCCGTTCTTGCGCAGCGCGTAGTTGATGTGCGAGTTCATGCCCATCGGGCCCGGCCGGTACAGGGCGCCGACGGCGGAGATGTCCTCGAACTCGTCGGGCTTCATCATGCGCAGCAGGGAGCGCATCGGGCCGCCGTCGAACTGGAAGACGCCCAGGGTGTCGCCGCGGCCCAGCAGTTCGAAGGTCTTGGGGTCGTTCAGCGGCAGCTTCAGCAGCTCGATCTCGACGTTCTTGTTCTTGCTGATCAGCTTGACCGCGTCGTCCATGATCGTGAGGTTGCGCAGGCCCAGGAAGTCCATCTTCAGCAGGCCGAGCGCCTCACAGGTGGGGTAGTCCCACTGTGTGACGACCACGCCGTCGTTCTTCGGCGCGAACAGCGGCACGTGGTCGACCAGCCGCTCGCTCGACATGATCACGCCGGCCGCGTGCATGCCCATCTGCCGGACCAGGCCCTCCAGACCGCGCGCGGTGTCGATGACCTTCCTGACGTCCGGTTCGTTCTCGTACATCCCCCGGACCTCGGCCGCCTCGCTGTAGCGCGGGTGGTCCTTGTCGGTGATGCCGGAGAGCGGGATGCCCTTGCCGAGCACGTCGGCGGGCATGGCCTTGGTGATCCGGTCGCCCATCGCGTACGGGTAACCCAGCACGCGGGAGGCGTCCTTGATGGCGGCCTTCGCCTTGATGGTGCCGTAGGTGCCGATCATCGACACCTTGTCGGCGCCGTACTTCTCCGTGACGTACCGGATGACCTCGCCGCGCCGGCGCTCGTCGAAGTCGATGTCGACGTCCGGCATGGAGACGCGCTCGGGGTTGAGGAACCGCTCGAAGATCAGGCCGTGGTCGAGCGGGTCCAGGTCGGTGATGCCCATCGCGTAGGAGACGATCGAGCCCGCCGCCGAACCACGCCCGGGGCCCACCGCGATGCCCTGCTCCTTGGCCCACATGATGAAGTCGGCCACGACGAGGAAGTACCCCGGGAACCCCATCTGGATGATGACGTCCATCTCGTACTCGGCCTGCTTCTGCCGGTCCTCCGGCACCCCGCCCGGGTAGCGGCGGGCCATCCCGCGCCTGACCTCCTCCCGGAACCAGGTGACCTCGGTGTACCCGTCGGGCACGTCGAAGCGCGGCATCAGGTCGCGCGGCTCGAACCAGCCGTCGATGTCGACCTGTTCGGCGACCAGCAGCGTGTTGGCGCAGCCCTCCTGCCAGGCGTCGGAGGAGTCGATCGCGTACATCTCCTGCGGCGACTTCAGGTAGTAGCCGGTGCCGTCGAACCGGAACCGGTCGGGGTCCGAGAGGTTCTTGCCGGTCTGCACGCACAGCAGCGCGTCGTGCGCGTCGGCCTCGTGGGCGTGCGTGTAGTGCGAGTCGTTGGTGACCAGCGGCTTGATGCCGAGCTTGCGGCCGATCTCCAGCAGCCCGTCCCGCACCCGGGTCTCGATCTCCAGGCCGTGGTCCATCAGTTCCAGGAAGTACCGGTCCCTGCCGAAGATGTCCTGGTACTCGGCCGCCGCCTTCAGCGCCTCGTCCGGCTGGCCGAGCCGCAGCCGGGTCTGCACCTCGCCCGAGGGGCAGCCGGTGGAGGCGATCAGGCCCTCGCTGTACTGCGCGATGGTCTCCTTGTCCATCCGGGGCCACTTGACGAAGAAGCCCTCGGTGTAGGCGTCCGAGGAGAGCCGGAACAGGTTGTGCAGGCCGGTCTTGTTGTAGGCCCAGATCGTCTTGTGCGTGTAACCGCCGGAGCCGGAGACGTCGTCCTTCTTCTGGTGCGGCTGACCCCACTGCACACGCCGCTTGTGCCGCCGCGACTCGGGCGCGACGTACGCCTCGATCCCGATGATGGGCGTGACCCCGGCGCCGCGCGCCTGCTGGAAGAAGTCGTATGCCCCGTGGAGGTTGCCGTGGTCGGTGATCGCGATATGTGACATGCCCATCTCCTGGCACGCCTTGAACATGTCCTTCAGCCGCGCCGCCCCGTCGAGCAGCGAGTACTGGGTGTGCACATGCAGGTGTGTGAAGGGCTTGGTCACTCCACGGGCCTTCCGCAGCAGGGTCAGGGATACCCGAACCCTACATCGGCGCCCGCCCTCCGCAGCCCCCGGGAACGGACTCGTAACCTGGGCGTTTCCGCAGGTCAGACGGGGTGCGCGGGACATCGTCCAAGGTCAACGCGGTCCCCTGGTCCCGCCCGTGCGCGGCGCCGTGGCACACTCGCTTCCGATGGGCATATCGGCTTCCTGGATCCGGGTGACGCGCGCGGCGGTGTTCGCCGCGCTCTGCGTGACGCTGTCCGCCGGGGCCCATGTCCTGCTGTCCGGAACGCCGTTGCCCGTCGCGCCCGTCGCCGCCGTCTCGGCCGTCGTCCTGGCACTCGCCCTGGCGCTCGCCGGCGATCGCGAGCGCGGCTTCCGGCCGATCGCCGCGCTGCTGCTGCCGCTCCAGCTCGGCGCGGACGCCGTGTTCACCACCGGGCAGGCCACCTGTTACGGCCCCGGCGGCGGCCCGGTCACCGGCCCGCTGCGGCTGCTCGGCGTCGATCTGGTCTGCGCCGGCGGCGACCTGGGCAGCCCGTTCCCCGCGCTGGACGGGATCCCGGACCCGGCCGCCCACCCGGGCGCGCCCTGGCTGCTGCTCGCCGTCCACCTGGCGGTCGGCCTGGCCGCCGCCGCCTGGCTGCGCTGCGGAGAACGGGCCCTGGTCCGGCTGCTGCGCGCCGCCGTGGCCGCCGGCTTCCGTCCGCTGCTGCTGGCGGTCGCCGCCCGCGCCGCCACCGCGACCGTCCCGGCCGCGCCGCCCGCCGTCCGCGCCCCGCGCCGCGACCGGGTCACGCCCGCCACCGCCCCGCCGCTCCTCCCCGTTCTCCGCCGCGGGCCGCCGCCCCGCCGCGCGCTCCCCGCCGCTCTCGCGGCCTGAGCGAGCGCGCTCTCCGCACCCACGTGTCGCACGGACGTACGGATTTCACGGAGACGATTCCCATGAGCAAGCGCAATTCCGCCGAGGCCAAGCGCGCCGCCCGCGAACGGCTGCGCGCCGAACGCGAACGCCAGCAGAAGCGGGCGAAAATCCGCCGCCAGGTGACGGTCGCCGGCTCGGTCGTGGCCATCCTGGCCATCGCCGCCGGCATCGGCGTCGCCGTCGCGGGCATGGAGGACGGCAACGACAGCACCGACTGGAGCGCCGTCCGCGCCCAGATCGAGGACGGCGAGAGCGGTGCACCGGCCGAGGGCGACTTCGCCACCGCCGCCCCCGCCCACGCCTCCGGCGACGACGGCCTGACCATCCGCCTCGGTGAGGAGGACGCCGCCAACACCCTCACCCTGTACGAGGACCCCCGCTGCCCGGCCTGCGCCTCGTTCGAGCAGCGGCTCGGCGACGCGGTGAAGGAGGGGGTGGAGAACGGCGACTTCGCCGTCGAGTACGTCTTCGGCACCTTCCTCGACGGCAGCCTGGGCGGCTCCGGCTCCAAGAGCGCGCTCAACGCCCTCGGCGCCGCCCTCGACGTCAGCCCCGAGGCGTTCGCCGGTTTCCACGACGCCCTGTACTCCGAGGAGTTCCACCCCGCGGAGACCGACGACGCCTTCGCCGACGACGAGCGGCTGATCGAGATAGCCCAGTCCGTCCCCGAGCTGAAGGACAACGCGGACTTCGAACGCGCGGTGACCGGCGACACCTTCGCCGTCTGGGCCCTGCGGATGTCCGACACGTTCGACAGCAGCGAGGGCGTCACCTCCACGCCGACCGTGAAGTTCAACGGCGAGGTCGTCGAGACGCCGCAGACCGCCGAGGACCTGACGGCGCTGGTCGAGGAACAGGGCACCGACGCCGGGTAAGCCCACCGCGGGCCGGGCGGCACGTCCCGCCCGGCCCGCGACGCGCGGCGAGCCTCAGTCCAACACCCTCACCCTGTACGAGGACCCCCGCTGCCCGCCCCGCGACGCGCGGCGAGCCTCAGTCCAGCCCGGCCAGGAACCCCAGCGCCGTCCGCCAGGTGGCCTCCGCCGCCTCCGCGTCGAAATCGGGCAGCCCGGGATCGGTGTACAGGTGCCCGGCCCCCCGGTAGCGGAAGACCTCCACGTCCCCGCCCGCCCGCCGCATCCGCAGATACCACGCGGTCAGCCAGTCGTGCGGCTCGAACGGGTCCGGGTCCGCGACGTGGAGCTGCACCGGCAGCCCGTCCGTCACGGCGTCCTCCGCGATGTCCCCGGTCCCGTGCAACAGCAGCAGCCCGCGCGCCTTCACATCCCCCAGCGCGATGGTCTGCGCGAGCGAGGCGCCCAGCGAGAACCCGGCGTAGACGACACCCGCGTCCGAGTGCTCGGCGGTGGCGGCGACCGCCCGCCGCAGCAGCTCGTCCCGGCCGATCTCGTCCTTGATCGCCATGCCGTCCTCCACGGTGTCCGTGGTGCGGCCGTCGTACAGATCGGGCACGACGACGTGGTGCCCGGCCTCCCGCAGCCGTTCCGCCGCCTCGTGCACGGCCGGCCGCAGGCCGTACGCGGAGTGGAAAAGCATGACGTTACTCACGGTCTGCTGGGCCCTTCCAGTGGTACGCGTGCTCCTTGGTCGCCCATCCTGCCAGTTAGCCTGGCGGACGGAGACAAATCGACTCGAGCGCCGAAGGAGCTGAAGGAATTCATGGATGATGTGTTGCGGCCGCTACTCGTCCTCGGCGGCACCATCACCCTCACCGTGGTCATCGGCTGGCTCATCGACCGCGCCCTGTGCGCGGCCGACGCGCGAGAACCCCACACCCGGCTCTGGCAGCTCCTGCGGCGCTGCAAGCTCCCCTTCGAGTTCCTGCTCGGCTCGGCGATCGGGCAGGTGGCGTACGACGCGTTCAACGTCGATCTGCGCCGGGACCACATCATCGAGTCCGCCCTGGCCACACTCGCGATCTTCTCGGCCGCCTGGCTGACGGTCCGGGCCGCGGGCGCCGTCGCGGAGAACTCGCTCGCCCGCTACGAGTCGCGCACCACGGACCTCGCCCGGGTGCGGCAGTTCCGCACCCAGCTCGCGATGATCCGCCGGGTCGTGACCACCATCCTCACGGTGGTCGCGGTGGCCGTGACCATGCTGCTGCTCTTCCCGGACCTGCGGACCCTGGGCGCCTCGATGCTGGCCTCCGCCGGCGTCATCGGCGTCATCGCCGGTGTCGCCGCCCAGTCCATGCTGAGCAACCTGTTCGCCGGGCTGCAGATAGCGTTCGGCGACTCCGTGAAGATCGGCGACACGGTCGTCGTGGACGGCGAGTGGGGCACGGTCGAGGAGATGTCCCTGGCGTTCCTCACGGTCCGCATCTGGGACGACCGGCGGCTGACGATGCCGGTGTCGTACTTCAACAGCAAGCCCTACGAGAACTGGTCGCGCGGCGGCAACCAGATCACCGGCACGGTCTTCCTCCACCTCGACCACACCACCCCGGTCCCCGAGCTGCGCAAGCGCCTGGGCGACTTCCTGACCGGCCGCAAGGACTGGGACGGCCGCCACTGGGACCTCGTGGTGACCGACACCACCCCCACCACCATCCAGGTGCGGGCGTCGATGTCCACGCAGAACGCCGACGACGCCTGGACGCTGCGCTGCGCGGTCCGCGAGGAGCTGATCGCCTGGCTGCGCGACAACCACCCCTACGCGCTCCCCCGCGTCAACACCTCCCCCGCCGAGGTCCGCCCCCGGGCTGCACGTGGCAGCGACCGACC